>CAMBHC010000146.1 GCA_945866285.1 Candidatus Sulfopaludibacter sp. SbA3
CGTCGAAGGCGCGGATCCATCCGGGGATCTGTTCCTTCGTCTTGATTAGCGACGAGATCGCCGCCGGCGTGATGATCACGTCCTTGACGACGATCGGCGGCGACTGCACGGAATAGGTCAAGGCGTTGAGGTAGTCGCGCGTGCCACGCCTGGCGCGCGGCAGGCCCTCCATGAGATCGACCTTGCCGTTCTGGCCGAAGCCCGACACCGGCTTGCCGGTCTTGGCATCGACGCAAATCAGGTATCCGTCGCCGGTTCCCCAGTAGATCCGCTCGTCACTGCCACCTGCCCTGAGCGAAGTCGAAGGGTCGGTCCAGTAGGCGACCCCGCGCTGGTTCCACCGCAGCGTCAGCGTGGTCGTGCCCGACTCGTAGCTCTTGGGGTTGTAGACCCACTTGAGTGCGCCGGTGCGCGCATCGTAGGCCGCGCCCACCGACGCCGCCGTGTTCACGTAGACCGTGCCGTTCACCATCAACGGCGTGGCCTTATAGTTCTGGACGAATGGTGGCTGCCCGTCGCGCCAGCGCTTCGGGTCGATTCGGTTCAGCTCATCGAAGATCAACTTGGAGTCTGCCGACCACTCGGTGCCATCGGCCAGGGTCAGGCTGAGAAACCCGTCTGGCGACTTCGCGCGCCACGCCAGCTTCAGCGAACCAAAGTTGGCGGCGGTGATCTGGTCGAGGGGCGAGTACTTGGTGCTGGCGAGGTCGCCACCGTAGGTGGGCCACTCACCACGCGCGGTGGCGGGTGCTGGTGGGGCCTGGGCGACCAGCGCCGTGGCCAGGCCAAGCGAGATGCACAACGTGATGAGTCGGGTCATTCGGTCACGAGCTCTTTCAACTCGACGAGCAACCGCGCGCGCGGCGCGCACGACATCACGCCGAAGTACTAAACTGCCGAGGGCATGGGGGAGTCTATCTCGCCACGCGAAACGCGACCCACTGCTCCGCCGACTGGTCACCGGCAGTGGCGGTGATGCGAAGGATGTACGCGGCGTTGGCCAGGCTCGACACTGGCAGGGACATTCGCAGCCGCCCATCGACCAGCGGCGGCGCTTCCATCGGCCGCAGCAGGTCGCCCTTGGCCGTCAGCAGGTCAACCTTTACTTGCGGTTGCTCGCCGGCGGACGCGGCGCATTCAATCTCGACCAGCACGCGCTCGGTGGCCGTGAACCGGGTCAACGCGGTCGGCGATGGCGACGGGTTGGCTTCGAGCGCCCGTAACTCGAGCATGTTGCGCGCGCGCAGGAACCGCGGCGTCGCGAGCACGAGGGCGCGCTTCGACAGGTCAGGCACGACCTGGGTCTGCACCCAGCGGTCCAGGGTCTCGCCGGCCTTGTTTTGCGAGGTGAAGCGCAGCCGCTGCCGTCCGCCAGGCCAGTCGAACCGTGCCATCAGCGGCAACTCGCCCGGCGCGCCACCAATGACCTGCGCCGGCATGGTTTCCTTGCCCGCCTCGTTCACCGGCTGAATCTCGAGCTGCGCCGGCTTGTCGGCCGGTGCCAGCACCGGGCCAGGCGTCGGCTCCCACGTGAAGGTGATCCTCGCGTGATCGCCCTCGCCCCTGGAAATGCCCGTCCAGACGTTGACCGACCGGCCCGAGAGGCTGTCGGTAATCGCCGCCAACGCCGCGTTCAGCGGGACATTGACCGGCGTCGCGGCGGCTTCAGCTGCTGCCGTCAGCTCTTTCTCGCTCGCGGCCCAGTACCCGCGGCGCGCCGTCACCTTCAGGCCGCGGCGATTCACCTTGACCTTGATCTCGTGGAACTTGCCATCGTTGGTCTTCCGCGTCGGCGTATAGCCCACCAGGTAATAGGTGCTGGCATCAGACACCACCGACCGCAGGTGGCGTTCGGGATCGTTGGTGCTGACAATGGCGCGACCGCCAGTGTCATAGGCGATGCGGCGCAGGATCTCCTCGCCGCCGAAGCCGACGCTGCCGAGCGGACGCGGATCGATCACGTGGATGGTGACATTGCCGCGATTGGCGGCCTCCATGGCCTCCTTCAGCAGGGCGTCGTTGGGACTGCCGGGCCGCACGGGCGGCCCCTGGCTGAAGAACAGGATCGACTTGCGGCCTTCGCGCAAGCCGCCGAACTGGGTAGCAAGCGCGCCGAGCGCGGACAGGGTAACGCCGGCCCGCAGTTCCATCCAGTTACGCTGGGTCAACTGCAGCTCTTCAACCGCGCTCTTGACCGGGAACGTCTCGTTGCGACGCCCCTCGAAGGGGCGGACACGGTTGAGCAAATCCGTCTTCGACCTGGTGTATGTCAGGTCGCGCAGGCTTTCGAGCGGTTCCATGATCACGGCCAGGTCGTTCGGACCGAGCTGTTTGATGAAGCTACTGATCGCTTCACGGAGTGGCAGTGTGATCTCGGGTCGCTTGTCGACGTGGTAGTCGTCCAGGAAGATGCCGAACAGCCGCACGTCTTCGCGCGCGGCTTCCAGCAGCGCATGCTCGCGCGAGCGGATCTCAAGCGGCTCGTTCAGGTCGCTGGCGCGGTTGCCGGAGACGCGCGTCAACTGCACGTTCTCCACCACCTGCGGCACGCCGTCCTCGGTGACCTCGAAGTCAGCCAGCCGCAAATCGGTGACCGGCTCATCGTCATTGGTCACCGTGACGTCGACGCGAACCAGGTCGGTGCCGGCGCGGAAGATCGGTTGCTGTACCGGCTGATCGGCGGCGGCCACCACGGCACAGGCCAGCAGCCCGGCCAGAAGCGATCCGTCCCGCAGTGTCATCAACCCATCCTATACTCGATGCGAATGGGTGAGCCTTGGCGAAGGTGGGATGTCTATCGCCTGCCCGGCTCGCCCATTGCAGACAGCCCGACTGCGAAGATGCGCATCACCAGTTACGCGGTGTCGTGCGGCGGGCAAATGGCCACGGCGACGTCTTCCGCGCCGGGTGCATCACCGCCTTCCTCCGCGGCGCCGACCCTCGCCGAGGTGCAACGCCTTATGGCCGAGGCACCAACGCTTCGGTGAGCACGCGGCCCATGGCATCGGGTAGCATCACACCAGAAAGAAAGCCGAGGGTCGGTGCCAGATCGAGCGGCATCGAGGGCTGCAGATATTCGCCCTTGCGCACGCCAGCACCAAACAGGATCACCGGCACCCGGGTGTCGTAGCGATGGCCGGTGCCGTGCGTGGTGGTACTCGATGAAGTAATCCAGTAGGGTCGGCCCAGTATCTTCAAGTCGCCGCTGCGGCCGTCATAGTGGCTGAAGAACGATGCCCGGGTGAACGGATCCGCCGCTGACAACTCGCCCTTCTGGTAGACCCGCGCCACGCCCTGCGTCTGCAGGACCGTCTCGAGCACGGCAGCCATCGCCGTGGCATTCTGCAGGAGCTTCGCGTAGACACCGGTGTTGAAGTAAATATCGTTGTAAATCACGCGCGTGCGAAACGTCCCGGGGCCGAGCTCGCGGACCAGCACCTCATCGATTTCGCGGCCCATGGCCTCAATGTTGATGCGGCCGGCGTCGAAGCCCTGGGCCTTGACGCGTTCGGGCACGGGCGCCACGCCGTGGTCGGCGGTCAGGCCGAGCACGTAGTGGCCCTTGCCGACGTCACGATCCAGCTTGTCGAGCAGCAGGCCCAGCTCCCGGTCGAGATGAATCAGGACATCCTGCACTTCGTGCGAGTCCTGGCCGAAGTCGTGGCCGACCTTGTCGAGCGCCGAAAAGCTGATGCCCAGATAGTCGATGCCCGGGCCGCGGCCCAACTTCAACGCGTCAAGTGCGGCGCCGGCCAGGCCCGCCAGGTACGCGTCAGAATAAGGGCTCGACTCCCACGCGTCAGTGAACGCGCCGCCGACCTCGCTGCTATCGCCCTTGACGATGTGGGGGAATGCCTGGGTGACCAGCGCCGTCTTCTGCCGTTCTTGTGGGGAGCCGTCATACAGATAGCGATCCTTCGGCAGCGACCGATCCCACACCCGGCCCATCTCCTGGCTGAGCGGATGCTTCGCGATGTAGTCGGCAAAGTACGGCGTCGTCGTCTGACCGAACGCCGTTGACGTGACCCACTCACCGTGATCTTCGTCGAGCCAGATCACCGCATCGGGATGATGACCGCCTAGGTTGATGGCCGACCGCGCCTTCAGGGAAATGCTCACCACGCGCGGCAGCAAGGACTGGATGCGCATTTCATCGGACAACGTCGTGGTCATCAGGTGCCTGGCGCTGCTGCCGACGCCCGTCACCGGCGCGCCGTAGGTAATCAACTGCTCATCGTCGTCATCGGTGCAGTTCACCAGCCGGCTGTTGTCGCGCTCCCACCACCGGTTGAGCACCATGCCATGCACCGCAGGCGCGGTGCCCGTGCTGATGCTGGCGTGGCCGGCGCAGGTCACGGTGTTGTAGTACGGGTAATCGGCCTGCCGGAACCACGCCCCTTCGGCCACCAGGCGCTTCAAACCCTTCGTCCACTGGTGCTGGAAGCGATCGATGTAGTCGCCACGCATCTGGTCGACCGAGATCAGCACGACTAACTTCGGCTTGGCTGCAACGGGCGCTTGGGCCGAGGGGCCAGAGGTGATTGCCAGCGTGGCAAGTATCGCGAGAACAGCAGTTCGCATAGGGGCTCAGCTGAAATGATGCTCGTTGATGGTCGTCGTAAAAGTGCGGCCGTCGACATCCAGATACAGCTGGCGTTCGGTGACCGAGACAGAAACCTTCGCGCGGCGGTCGATGGTAGCCGCGACCTCTTCGATAAATCCAGCGCCGAAGTCATAGACGGGAATCTCGGCGGCGCGATGGATGTTCTGCCCGTTGAGCTGGGCCAGCACCTGCGGTACCGCGCGATGGGTATAGATGGCAACGCGGCCAGCCTTCTTCATGCCGCGATGCACGCGATCGGCGGCCGGCATGCCGACCTCGATCCAGCCGGTCACCTGGCCGGTGAGGTCACTGATCATGACGGCGGGCAAATCGCCGCCGGCGGCGACGCCCTCGGTGAACGCGATGCCTTCGGTGTATTCGAGGCAATACGCCAGGTAGCGCGCCAGCATGTACTCCGCAGTTTCCGAGGGCTGGCGCGCCATGCGAATCGCCAGTGTCTCGTAGACACTACGGTCGATGTCCGCCAGTTCCGTGTCGAGGTTGTAAACAGTTGCAGTCAGGGCCATGTGCTAAAGAGTGATGACGAATGGCGCTGCCAACAGCGCCGCGCCGATCTCGCTCAATTATCCCCTTATCTGGCCGGCCGCGCGCGGGATCCGCGGCCGGCCCAGGCCACCAACCAGCACCACTCCGGACACCACCCGTAATCCGCTTCGCATGACAACATCCTGGCCCAGCGGCGATATGATTTCGCCGTGACTACCCGATTCGTCGCCCTGCTCGTCGCCGTCCTGACCGTCCAGCCTTCGGCGCAAACCCCTGCTGCGTTTGACGTGCATGAGGCCACCATCGCGCAGATTCATGCGGCGATGCAGGCCAGGCAGCTCACCTGCCGGTCCCTCGTCGAGCAGTACCTGCGGCGCATCGACGTGTTTGATAAGAACGGCCCGGCCATCAACGCCATCATCATGACCAACCCCGACGCGCTGAAGCAGGCAGACGACCTGGATCGCCGCTTCGCGCAGGGCGGCCTGACCGGTCCCCTGCACTGTGTGCCGACGATCGTGAAGGACAACTTCGAGACCATCGGGTTGCAGAGTTCGAACGGTTCGCTGGCGCTCGCCGGCTTCGTCTCGAACAAGGATGCCTTCCTGGTCGCCCGCATCAAGGCGGCCGGCGGCATCGTGATTGCCAAGTCGAACATGGCCGAGTGGGCGTTCACGCCGAACGAGACGCTCAGTTCGATTCTGCCCGGCTACACGAAGAATCCGTATGCCCTCGATCGCGTCACCGCCGGCTCGAGCGGCGGCACCGCCGCATCGGTGGCGGCCAGCTTCGGCGCCGTCGGCCTCGGCAGCGACACCGGCAATTCCATTCGCGGGCCGTCATCGCACCAGGCGCTGGTCGGCATTCGCTCGACAATGGGGCTGACGAGCCGGGTCGGGGTGATGCCGTTGAACCTGCTCGCCGATGTCGCGGGGCCGATGGCGCGGACGGTTGAAGACGCGGTGAAGGTGTTCCAGGTCGTGGTCGGCAGCGACCCGGCCGATCCGGTCACCGCTGTCGCTGCGGCGCACCTCCCCCAGACCTACTCTGCGGCGCTCGTGCGCGATGGCCTCAAGGGCGCGCGCATCGGCGTGTTGCGGTTCGCGTACGAGCGCGACTCCACCGATCCCGAAATCGTCCGCGTCTTCATGCGCGCCGTCGACGACCTGCGCGCGCAGGGTGCCACCATCATCGATCCGGGCGTAGTTGAGGGGCTGGATCAGATCAGACGCCCGCAGGGCTCGGGGCCGTGCGGTGGCTTCAAGTACGACATCAATCGCTATCTCGCCTCACACGGCGATCGCATCCCGGTGAAGAGCCTCGCGGAGATCGTCAAGTCCGGCAAGTTCCACCCGACGGTTCGGCGTCAACTCGAACAAGGTGAGCAGGGACCCGAGAACGGCCCCGACACGCCGGAGTGCAAGGCCGATGCGCTGTATCGCCAGCAGGTGCGCGATGCCGTCACCAAGACGATGGATGCACAGCAACTGGACGCGTGGATATATCCGACGTGGAGCAACCCGCCGCGGCTGATCGGCGACCTCAATACGCCTGGTGGCGACAACAGCCAGTTCTTCTCGCCGACGACCGGGTTCCCGGCGATCCAGGTGCCGATGGGCTACACCCGTGGTGGCCGGCGGCCGGCGGGCATCACGT
>CAMBHC010000147.1 GCA_945866285.1 Candidatus Sulfopaludibacter sp. SbA3
CTCGCGCCCCTGACCACGTTCAAAGTGGGCGGGCCCGCCGACGTGCTGTTTGAGCCGGTGAATGCCGACGAGATGCTGCGAGCCATTCAGCTCGCGCGAGCGGCCGGTGCGCCGGTCACCATGCTGGGCGGGGGTTCGAACGTGCTGATCTCGGACCGTGGCGTGCGGGGCCTGGTGGTCCGGCCGCGCGGTGGCGCGGTGAATGCCGTCGGCGACCGCCTGGTACGCGCCGATGCGGCGGTCACCATCAACGGTCTGGTGCGCTGGACGATCAACCGGGGCTATGCCGGCCTCGAGGCCTGGGCCGGGACGCCTGGTACCGTCGGCGGCGCCATCTTCGGCAACGCCCATTGGAAGAAGACCGACATCGGCGACCTGGTCGAAAGCGTGCGGCTGTTGAAGCCAGACGGCACCTTGCTGCAAGCGCCGGCCGACCGGATGGAGTTCGATTACGACTACAGCCGGCTCAAGCGGACCGGCGAGATCGTCGTGTGGGTCGCGTTACGGGTGACGCCCGGCGGCGACCCGGCGGCGCTCCGCCTGGTGGCACGCGAGTCGCTGGCGTACCGCAAGCAGACGCAGCCGCTGGAGTCCCCCAGCGCCGGTTGCATCTTCATGAACCCTGATCCGGCGCAGGACAAGATTCCGGACGGCATTCCTGCGTCCGCCGGCGCCCTGGTTGACCGGGCCGGCCTGAAGGGCGCGGTTCACGCCGGGGCGCGGGTGTCGCCGACGCACGCCAACTTCGTCCTGAACGACGGCACGGCCACCGCCGCCGACATCAAGGCCCTGATCGAGCAATGCCGATCAGCCGTGAAAGAACGCTTCGGCGTCACGTTACGAGATGAGATCATCTGCCTTGGCGAGTTCGACCAACACTGATCCCTGACCCCTGATATGTCCACACTAGTGATTGAAGGCGGCCACCGCATCGAAGGCCGCATCGACGTCGAAGGCAACAAGAACGCGGCGTTGCCCCTCATGGCCGCGTGCCTGCTGACCAGCGAGTGGTGCACGCTGCGCAACATGCCTCGCATTGCCGACGTCGAGGTCATGGCGCGGCTGCTGCTGGACCTGGGCGCCGAGGTCGAGGGCATCGGCAGCACGACCCTGCGCATTCGCTGCGTTGAGGTCACCAAGGATGAACCCGGCAGTGCGCTAGTCGGGCGGCTGCGCGGATCCGTGCTGTTGCTGGGCCCACTGCTGGCGCGGCGGGGGCGTGCCATCGTGGCGCCGCCGGGCGGCGACTTTCCGGCGCGTCGAACAATCACGACCCACCTCGCCGCGCTCCGCGCCATGGGTGCGCACGTTGTTGAGGGGACCGGGCATCGCCTGGAAGCACCTGGCGGCTTGAAGTCGGCATCAATCTATCTGGATGAAGCGTCGGTCACCGGCACCGAGACCGCCATGCTGGCGGCCGCCGCGGCCATCGGCGTCACCGAGATTCGGCACGCGGCCTGCGAGCCGCACGTCGTGGAGCTGGGCGAGTTCCTGCGCGCCATGGGCGTGGGTATCACCGGTGAGGGCTCACACACGATTCGCGTCGAGGGCGTGGAGAAGCCGGCCGGCGCCGAGAAGACTCTCTACGGGGACTATATCGAGGCGGGGAGCTGGGCCGTGACCGGCGCCATTACCGGCGGCCACGTCGAGATTGGTGGCACGCGCCCAGTCGACATGGAAGTGGTCGCGTCGGTACTGAACAAGATGCGGGTCCAGTGCGTGCAGGACAACGATGTGTTCCGCGTGGAGGCCTCACGCCTGGTCGGCGCGGGGCGCATCACCACCGGCCTGTGGCCGAGTTTCCCCAGTGACCTGGTCAGCCTCGTGACCGTGCTGGCGACCCAGGCCGAGGGCGCCACGCTGGTGCATGACTGGCTTTACGAGCTGCGGCTGTTCGCGTTGGAGCAGATGAGCGGCATGGGCGCCGATCTCTTCCTGTGCGATCCCCATCGCATCATCGTCACCGGCCCGCGCAAGTTGAAAGGCAAGAGCCTCGACAGCCGCGATATCCGTTCGGGGATGGCGTTGATAGCGGCGGCGCTCGCTGCGGACGGGCAGAGCCGGGTGGAACCCCTGGAGACGGTCGAACGGGGCTACAGCCGGTTAGTGGAGCGCCTGCAGAAGCTTGGCGCGTCAGTCGCCAAGGTCTGAACTAGCCCTTCGGCTTCACCGGGACAGGAGCTCTGACGGGAGCTGCCGTGCCGGCCGGAGAGGTCGGGAAAGTGGGGGACAGCCTAGGGGCGGCGGCTTCGTCACCACCGGGCGGGCGCTGCGGTAGCGGAATCGGCAGGGGCGCAATGTCGGTGATCGGTGCGCCGCCGTCACGCCCCATGCGGAACGGTTGTAGGTCCTCGGCCGTCAGGTTCAGTACCCGCACAATTCGTGGCGTCAGCGTCAGGATGATGTCGGTTTCGAGCGTTTCCTTCTTGTTGTAGCCAAACAGCCGGCCGATCACGGGGATGTCACCCAGGCCGGGAATGCTCGCGAGCGACGAGCGTTCTTCGTCCTTGATCAAACCCGCGAGCATGTTGGTCTCGCCGTCTTTCAGGCGGATCACCGTGTTGATCGAGCGGTTGCCGAAGGTGGGCAGGCCGCCAAAACCCGTTCCCGAAATCGCGCTTAGCTCCACCTTCAAGGTCAGCGTCACCGTATCGTCGTGGTGGGTGCGCGGCGTGATGTCGATGTTCACGCCGATCGGCTCGTAGTTAAACGACGTAATGGGCTGGGTCTGCACGCCGCCGGCGGCAATGGGCGCGAAGGTCGTGACCGGCACTGGCACGCGTTCGCCGAAGCGAGCCTGCGCGGGAATGCCCTCGGACGTCCGCAACTGCGGGTTGGCGAGGATGCGCGTGGCGCCGTCATTCTTGAGCAGGCGATAGTAGAGCGACGGCAGGTTGGTCAGCAGCACGTCGGCCTGAGTCAGGTTGGTCAGGCTGCGCAGCGAGATGCCGCCTTCCTGCTTGATGTCGACCTGGCCGTTGATGCCGGTGGGCGAGCTCCCCGGCGACGCGACCTGCAAGCCGTACTCGTGCATGTGAGTCCGGTTCACTTCCAGCAACTCGACGTCGATGATCACTTCGGGGCGCGCCTTGTCGATCGCCATGATGATCTTGCCGGCGGCGGCAATCCGCTCAGGCGTGTCCTTGATGGTGATCGCATTGGTGGCGGTGATCGATGACAATCGGCGCGCATCAACGACGATGCGGAGCATGTCGATGGTTTCCTTGAGATCGGCGTTGCTCAAGTAGAACGTGCGGACGAGTTCTTCTTCATACTCGCGCCGTTTGGCGGCGGTGTCAGGGACGACCGTGATCGTGTTGGCCGAGGTCGCCCGCCAGAAGTTGCGGGTGGTCGACGAGACCGCCGCCAGGGCCTCTTCGAGCGACACGCCGCGGAGGTCAATCGACATCGGCTGATCGCGGAACGAAGGGTCGAACAGCACGCTCAGGTTCGTGAACTTGCCAATCGCCGAGTAGACGTCGCGGGAGCCGGCCTCACGGAACACCAGGCTGTCGGGTAGCTTCATGCCCGTCGGGAGGGTGGCGCCGGGCAGGGGCGCGTCCAGACTCTGCGCGATCAGCGATTCCAGCCGCGTCTTGCCTTCGTCACGAATGGCGATCTTGGCGCGCAGTTGCTTGCGGGTGTCTTGCAGTTCCAGGTTGACGTCGCCATCACTGGGGTTCAACTCCGATGCGAGCTGGTACTCGACCAGCGCATCTTCCAGCTTGCCGGTGGCCGCGAAACGGCGGGCACGCGTGTAGTGATCCTGCGCGGCGCGAAGCTTGGCCCGCTCGAGGCCCTGCTGGGCGTTGCGGTCACTGGGCTTGGAGCGAACGAGCTTGGTGTACTCAGCGACCGCGAGGTCGTAGTTCTGGGTGGCCTCGGCGTCGCTGGCCACGCGGATGGAGCCATTGCTGCTGCTGGCACACGAGGCCAAGGTGACCGTGACCGCCACGAGGAGGGCGGCACGAACGGATCGGACGAACGGGTTATTGGGGGCGTGTGCCATTGGTCACCACATCCACGCCGCGTGGAATGCGAAACTCAAAGTCCTTATCGGACAACCCCCGGTTTTCCTTCAGGTTGCTGAAGGAAAACGATGAGCGTCCGCCCTGCTTGTCGACCGCGGTCAGGAACTGGATTTGAAGTGTTTTGGGGTCAATTCCGATGCCGAGGGCATCGTAATCAGAGTGGGAATTGCGGGGCACCATTTTCAGAGTGGTCAGGCCGGTTGCAGCCCCGGGCAACGGCGTGAAGGAGAGCACATAGTCGCGGGTCAGGTCGGACTGGCCGGCCAGGAACAGCGCCGGAACGCTGTCGTCGCTGGCATCTGGTGCCGGACTGACAATGACCTGCTTGTCGGCCACGAGGTGCGTGTACAGGCGCACGCCATCCGAGACGAATTCCTTGCGCTCGGGCTTGGTGTAGGTGAAACGCATGCGGCCCGGGCGCTTGATGGCCACGGTGCCCTGCTCGGTCGTCTTGGTTCGCAGCACGCCGCCCTCGTAGGTCTGGACGAACTCGCCCTGGAAGTCGTGGATGCCGTTGTACCGATGTTGCACCTTCGCTGCCAGCGCTGTGGCATCATCCGGCTGCTGGGCCCCTGCCGTCCCAATGAGGGTGACGAGAGCGAGAGTGGCTAGCAGTGGTCTCACCATCCCATACTATGTTGGACCGGCACGCGTGGCGGAAAGTTCTAGATGAAGTTTCCACCTCGACAGCTTCACAATCCCCCCGTAACTTTGATACAGTTAACAGGTTATCGATTTACCGGGCGGCTAGCTCAGCTGGGAGAGCGCAGCGTTCGCAACGCTGAGGTCACGAGTTCGATCCTCGTGCCGTCCACCATCTTCCCCAGCATTCGTTCGTAAAGTTGGGTCACGTGCCTCCAGTCAAGAAGATCGGCGTCCTCACCGGCGGCGGCGACGCTCCAGGCCTCAACGCCGTCATCCGGGCGGTCGTCAAGGCCGCGCACAACGCCGGCATTGACGTCGTCGGCCTCGAAGACAGCTTCGACGGCTTGCTCGATCCCTCGCGCAGCCGGGTCCTGACGCCCCGCGACGTGACCGGCATCCTGCGACTCGGCGGCACCATCCTCGGCACCACGAATCACGGCAACCCGTTTGAGTATCCCGCCGATACCCCAGAGGGCAAGGTCGATTACTCGGACAAGGTCGTCGACACCTTCCACAAGATGGGCCTGGATGCCCTGGTGGTGATCGGCGGCGACGGCTCGCTCAGCATCGCCCACCAGTTCTACCTGAAGGGCATTCCCATCGTCGGTGTCCCCAAGACGATCGACAACGACATTGTCGGCACAACCAGTTGCTTCGGCTTTGACACGGCCGTGGACTTCGCGGCGCTGGCTATTGACCGCCTGCACACGACGGCCGAGGCGCACAAGCGCATCATGGTCGTCGAGGTGATGGGGCGCTATGCCGGCTGGATCGCGTTGCACAGCGGCGTGGCGGGCGGCGCAGACGTTATCTTGATGCCTGAGATTGCGTATGACCTCGAGAAGGTGGCGGCCGACATTCGCAAGCGCGAGTCCTTCGGAGCCAAGTTCAGCATTGTGGTGGTCGCCGAAGGGGCCAAGCCCGTTGGTGGCAGCCACACCTTGCGCGAGCCTGCACGTGCGGGCTACGTCGAGCGCTTGGGAGGCGTGGGCATCACGGTGGCCGCGCAGTTGGAAGAACTGACGGGCAAAGAAGCTCGCTGCGTGGTGCTGGGACACTTGCAGCGCGGCGGTGGTCCCACGGCCTTCGACCGCGTGCTGGCCACGCGCTTTGGCGGGGCCGCCGTGGAACTGTTACGGCGCGGAGTCTTCGGCAAGATGGTCGCGAACAATCCGCCCGACATCGTGCCCGTACCGCTGGCCGACATCGTCGGCCGCACCAAGACGGTGCCGCTTGATTACGACCTGCTGAGGACGGCACGCGCCGTCGGCGTCTCGTTCGGGGATTAGCTGGCGGTGGGCGTGTGGCATCCGCCAGCGGGCGGATGCCACAGCAGCATCAGTGGATCAGGTCGAGGTATTTGAGCGCGCCGCCGGTGTTAAAGAGCACCACGGTTTCGTGTGGCTTGATCCGGCCGGCGGCCACCAGCGTACGAATGGCCGACAGGGCGGCGCCGCCTTCCGGCGCCGCGGAGACACCCTCGATGTGGCCGATGGCCTTCATGTCCTGGATCATCTGTGCGTCAGACACCGCCACCGCGGCGCCGCCGCTCTCGCGCAGGGTTCTCAAGATCAGGAAGTCGGCAATCGCGCGCGGCACGCGCAAGCCGTCGGCGACGGTGTGCGCGCCCTCCCACGTGCCGGCGGTTTCGGCGCCATTGTCGAAGGCGCGAATAATCGGCGCGCAGCCCTCGGTCTGCACCGACACCATCTTCGGGCGCTGCCCGGCGGCGAGCCAGCCAATGGCTTCCATCTCGGCGAAGGCCTTCCACATGCCGACGAGCCCCGTGCCGCCGCCAGTGGGATAGATGATCCAGTCGGGCAGGGTCCAGTTGAGCTGTTCGGCTAGCTCGTAGCCCATCGTCTTTTTGCCCTCGGCGCGGCCAGGCTCGCGGAAGGTCGAGAGCTCGTACCACCCGCGCGGCTTGGCGGCCTCGGTGGCCACGCGCCCGGCATCGGTGATCAACCCGTCGACCAGCGTGACGTTGGCGCCATACAGGCGGCACTCGTCGATGAACGGTTGCTTGGCGTCCTTCGGGATGAAG
>CAMBHC010000148.1 GCA_945866285.1 Candidatus Sulfopaludibacter sp. SbA3
TTCACCGTGGGGTGGCCATTGAACACTTCGAACAGCCGGGTGCGCTGGAGCTGCCCGAGCTCGTCGGGCGAGATCGCCCAACCGAAGTTCGGGTGATTGATGCTCGGCACGCCCCGGGCCGCGCGTATGCCGTCGACCATGCGCTGCACGACGTCGACCACCGACTGGCCGCCTGTCGGCGTGACCAGGCGCTCAACTTCAAGACCGTTGACGTGCAGGGGCTTGTCGCCAAAGCGATCGGTGACCTCCTCGCCCTTGACGACGAGGAACTTGTCGTCGGCGCCATGCACGGCGTTCAAGCCGTCGACGCTGGTGAGGTAGTTGTGATCGGTCAGCACCAGGAACTGGTAGTCCCGCTCCCGGTACCACCGCACCACATCATCCGGCGTCGAGTCGCCGTCGCTGTTCACGGTATGGGTGTGGAGGTTGCCTTTGAACCAACGAGCGGCTTGAGGCTTGGGACCTGGGGCTTGGGCGAACGGAACAGCCACCATGACGGCCGCCAGAAATGCAGAACCCAGCAGAACGAGCCGCAGCTTTGAGATCATTCGATGGTCACCTTCGACCGCGAATCATTCCATACGACTGTAACTTCCGTACCGGGGTCCACGAAGTCGCGGTGGACATAGCCCAGGCCGACCACGGCCTCGCGTCCCTGAGAGAATGCCGCACTGGTGACCCGGCCGATGTCCCTCGCCTCAGAGAAGATCCTCGCTCCGGCGAGGGGCACCACGGCCGCCGATGGATCGGCCTTCCAGCGCACCAGTTTCTTGGCAACGCGCCCGCCGCCACGATGCGTGACGCGGACGATCACTTCCTGCCCGACGTAACAACCCTTGGTGAACGAGATGGCGCGATCTTCGATGCCGGCCTCGAGTGGAATCGTCTCGGTATCCATGTCGGCGAGAAACCGCGGGATGCCGCGTTCGATGCGCACGACTTCAAATGTGTCGAGGTTGATTTCCGGATAGCTGACGCCGTGCGGCTGCCCGGCTTCGACGATGACGTCGATGATGGCGCCGTCGTTTGGCCCGATGGAGCTCCAGACCTCGAGCGTGGCGCTGCTGTCGAGCACCTGCGCGTCTTCTGCGAAGATCAATCCGTCGAGCCGCTCACGCAGCGACGCGGCGAGGGGCGCCGGCACATCAAGCAGCAACCGGTCGGCGCGGGAGATCACGTTCAGGTCCGTGATCATGCGCCCCTGCGGCGTCAAATAGGCCGCGTATCGGGTCTCACCAGGGGCCAGCGACGCCACGTCGTTGGTCACCAGGCCCTGCAGCCAGGCGGCGCGATCCGCCCCGGTAATCGTCAATACGCCGCGGTCGGTCCGCCTGACCACGCCGCCATCCGTCCGGAGGGCCCGGTAGCCGTCGAGGGAAAACATGTTTTAAGCTGTTGTGTGAACCTCTCCCATCTTACCGGCGTTGTGCTCGCGGTTCTGCTCACGGCCACCGACGTAGCCGCCCAGGTGGCATTGCCGCCGCCACCCAGCCAGGAACCGGGCGCGTCGTTCCTGGTGTTCTTCCGCTCACAGCCGATCGGCCGGGAGGAAGTGACCGTGGCGCGGGAGCCGGACGGCTGGACGGTCCGCGGCACCAGCCGGCTGGGCCCGCCCATCGACATCACGTCGCGCGTTGCCGAAGTGGTCTACGACCTGCAGTGGCGGCCCAAGTCCCTGCTGGTGGACGGCGTCGTCCGCGGGCAGGACGTCACGCTGAAGACGACGTTCGACGGCACCAAGGCAAACAGCGTGATCTCGGTCCAGGGCGCGCCGCAGTTGAAGGCCGATCCGGTGTCGGCCGATACCGTCGTCCTGCCCAATTCGTTTCTGGGTTCGTACGCCGCGCTGACGGTTCGGCTGCAGGGGCTCAAGCCTGGCGCGGAGGTCAAGGCGTACGTGGCGCCACAGGCCGAGGTCACGATCAAGCTGGTCGCCGTCACGACTGAGCGCATCGACACTCCGCGCGCCCAAATCAACGCCACGAAATACTCGTTGCTGCTGGTAAACCCGCCGCCCGCGGGTGAACTGCCCCTGAACCTGTGGGCCGGGCCCACTGGCAACTTACTGCGCTTGAGCATTCCGTCGCAGACGCTGGAGATGGCGCGCGAGGACATTGCCTCAGCCGCCTCTCGCACGGCGGCGTTCTCGCTGCCCGGCGACGAAGCGGTGACCATTCCCGCCATCGGTTTCAACCTGGCTGGCACCATCACCAAGCCGGCGAATGCGAAGGAGCCGCTGCCGGCCCTCGTCTTGATTGGCGGCTCGGGTCCGACGGACCGCGACGAAACCGTGGCCGGCATCCCGGTGTTTGGCCAGCTCGCCCGCGATCTGGTCGCCGCCGGCTTCATCGTCGTGCGCTACGACAAGCGCGGGGTCGGCCAGAGCGGCGGCCGCTCCGAGTCGGTGACGATTGCCGACTATGCCGAGGATGCGCGCTCGGTGGTACGGTGGCTCGAGAAGCGCAAGGACGTGAACAAGGAGCGCATTGGCCTGGTCGGTCACAGCGAAGGCGCGTTGGTGGCCATGCTGACCGCCGGGCGCGAGCGCGGGAAGGTCAGCGCCATTGCGCTCGTCGCCGGGCCATCGACCGACGGTTCGACCATCGTGCTCGAGCAGCAGAAGCACCTGCTGGATCAAATGAAGGTTGATGCCGTGCAACGCGCGGAGAAGGTGGCGCTGCAGGAGAAGGTCAACGCGGCGGTGATTAGCGGCCGGGGCTGGCAGGATCTGCCCGAGGCGGCACGCAAGGTGGCCGACACGCCGTGGTTCTACAGCTTCCTCACCTTTGACCCGGCCCGCGCCATGCGTGACATGCGTCAGCCCGTTCTGATCGTGCAGGGCGAGCTGGATACGCAGGTCAAGCCGTACCACGCCGACAAGCTGTTGGAATTTGCGAAGGCGCGAAAGACCGAGGCCATCGCCGAGGTCGTGAAGGTTCCCGGGGTGAATCACTTATTGGTGCCGGCCAAGACCGGCGAGGTGACGGAGTACCCGCAGCTCGGATCCGATGCGACAGTCGCACCGCAGATCGGCGCGGCCATCGCGGCATTCATGACCAAGGCGCTGAAGGATTGACCGGCTCCAGCGCGCTGCTGATCCGGGTAACCGGTCACGACCGGCCCGGACTGACCCACGCCCTCACGACGATCCTCGCGGCCTACGACGTCCGTGTGCTCGACATCGGCCAGGCGGTCATCCACGACGGCCTGGCGTTCGGCATCCTGATCGAGTTACGCGAAGAGTTGCGATCGTCAGCGTTGCTGACGGATTTGCTGCTCGAGTCGCATCGCCTTGGCGTCGAGGTGAAGTTCTCGGCCTCCACCTCTGAGGAGTACGCCGCGTGGGTCAATGCCCAGGCGCGGCGGCGGTTCATCATCACGCTGTTGGGCCCGGCGATCGGCGCCTCGCACATTGCGCAGGTGTCGGGCATCCTGGCCACGGCCGGCCTCAATATCGACCGCATCGACCGACTGTCGTCGCGCGTTCCGCTAACGGTCGATGGCGACGTGGGGACAAACCTCCAGGTTTGTCCACGCTTCTGCGTGGAGTTCACGGCGACCGCACCGAGCGAGGCGACGCTGGTCGACGAAGACACGGTGCGAACCGGGCTGGCGACACTGACGCAGGCGGGCGATGTTGACGTGGCGTTCCAGCACGACTCGATTTTCAGGCGCAATCGCCGGCTCGTGGCGTTCGACATGGACTCCACGCTGATCCAGGGTGAGGTGATCGACGAACTGGCGGCGCTGGCCGGGGTCGGCGAACAGGTCAAGGCGATTACCGAAGCGGCCATGCGCGGTGAGCTGGACTTCCAGGAATCGTTCCGCCGAAGGGTGGGCCTGTTGAAAGGATTGCCGGAATCGGCCCTGCAGCAGGTGGTCGAGCGCATGCCGTTGACCGACGGCGCCGAGCGGCTCGTGGGCACGCTGCGGCGGCTGGGTTACAAGACCGCGATTCTGTCAGGCGGCTTCACGTTCTTCGGCAGCGTGCTGCAGCAGCGGCTGGGCATCGACCACCTGCACGCCAACACGCTGGATGTTCGTGAGGGCGTAGTGACCGGCGAGGTGTTACCGCCAATCGTTGATGGTGCCCGCAAGGCCGAGATGCTGCAGGTCATTGCCGCCAGCGAGGGACTGAGCCTGGAGCAGTGCATTGCGGTGGGTGACGGCGCCAACGACCTGACGATGCTGCGGCTGGCAGGCCTGGGCATCGCGTTCCGCGCCAAGCCCCTGGTGCGCTCGAGCGCGAAGCAGTCGATTTCGGCGATGGGCCTCGACGGGATTCTTTACCTGATCGGCATCCGTGACCGTGACATCGGGGTCTAAGTGGTTCGAGTCCACATCTCGTTGACACGCTCGCGCAGCCGCGCCGTCGCGTCAGCGTAGTTCTCCCCTTCCGCAAACGCCATCGGCTCACCGAATTCAATGGTGATGCGATGGCCGCTCCATGGCAGCGCGAGCCGCCAGTTGAACGGGCGATTACGCGGCCACAGCTCGTGGATCCCCTTGATGGCCACCGGCACGATCGGCACCTGCAGGTGCTGCGCGAGAATCGGCGCGCCCTTCTTGAACTTCTTCACCGTGCCGTCCATCGACCGTTCCCCTTCCGGGAACAGCACCAGCACCTTGCCGTGCGAGAGACCGAATGCGCCAGCCTGCATGGCGGGGACGAGGTTCGAGTCGGCGTCCACCGGCACCAGGTTGACCGTGCGCGCCACCCAACGAGTGAACGAGGTCTCGAAATACTCAACGGCGCCGACGTAAAACAGTTCGCGCCAGACACGGTACGGCAACACGCCGCTCACGAACAGCGGGTCGAGATAGCTCTGGTGATTCGGGCTGATGATGAACGCGCCGCTCGCCGGCAACTGATCGCGGCCGGTGATTCGAACGCGGCCCAGCGCCAGGCAAACGACCTTCGACAGGACGAACAGCAGCGGGGTCACGACAGGCCGCCGCTCCAGTAGTCCGCCCAACACCGGGTCGGTCACGGCCGGCAGATCGCGCAGCAGCACCGCCCACGACTCGTCGGCCTTCTCAGCGCGCCGGTCTTTGCCCTCACCGGGCCGGACCGCCTCAACCAGTTGCTGCACGGTGAAGATCTCGTGCGCCGTCGCCCGCGGCACCTTGACGCTGAACCGCTGCTCCAACTCGGTCAGCAGCTCAACGCGCTCCATCGAGTCGAGACCAAGGTCTAACTCGAGATTGGCATCCGGCCGGACGCGGATGCCTTCGCGCAGGCGCGCCTGGATCACGCCCGCCGCGATTGAGACGTGCGCCTCACCCAGCCACGACTGATGCTGTTCGGATAGCGGCGCGTCGATGTTACTCGCCGCCGCCTGCTTCTCGCGGACGCGGCGTTCCACTTCGTGCCGCTTGACCTTCTGGGTGGTCGTCCGCGGCAACGCCTCGAACCAGATGTCGTAGCCGAGCACCCGCTTGTGCGGCGGCAAGCCGACGGCCAGCCCCTCGATCTCGAATCGCAGGAGATCGCCGGCGTTGACAATCTTCCGCTCGTGCATCAACTCCATGTTCGGCACGATGACCGCGAACAGGCGTTCGCTGGTGGGCCGGCCCGGCTCGGCCAGTCCGATCACGCAAATCTCTTTTACGTATGGCGTCTGCCGGTAGTGCGCCTCGATCTCTTCGGGATAGATGTTCTTGCCCGACGCGAGCACAATCATCTCTTTCTTGCGGCCGGTGATCTGCAGCCGGCCTGCCGCGTCCATGCGGCCCAGGTCTCCGGTCAGGAACCAGCCGTCCTGCATCACCTGCGCGGTGACATCGGGGCGGTTGTAGTAGCCCGCCATGACGATGGGGCCGCGGACGGCAATCTCGCCGTCTTGCGCGCCAGCCTCCGGCGGCTGGATCTTGATCTCGACACCAGGCAGCGGCTTGCCCACGGTGTCGATGTGCGCCTCGTCTGGGGTATTGATGCTGGCACACGCACTCGTCTCGGTCAGGCCGTAGGCCTGCAGGATGGTGAAGCCCAGCGAGTACAGGTCGCGGCCGATCGCCGGATCGAACTTGGAGCCGCCGGTGACGAGCAGCCGCATCTTGCGGCCCATCACGTCGTGCACCTTGCCGAACACCAGCGGCCCGATGTTCACCCCCATGCGGCGCAGGCGGAAATTGAGGCCCAGCAGCGTCTTGAACATCAGCCGCGTGATCAGGCCCGACTTCTGCACCTGCTGAAACACGCGCTGGTGGATCAGGTAGAAGAACTGCGGCACACAGCAGAAAATCGTGATCTGCCGTTCCCTGAGCGCACGCACCAGGTCGGTGGAGTTGATGGTCTCGAGATAGACGACGCGAGCGCCTACGGCGAACGGCAGCAGCAGGTTGGCGACCTGCGCCAGCGAATGAAATAGCGGCAAGACACCAAGCAGCGCGTCCTGATCAGTGACCGCCACCACATTGAACGCCGCATCTCGCTCGGCGAGCAAGTTGGCGTGCGTCAGCACGACGCCTTTCGGGTCCGATGTCGTCCCAGACGTGTAGAGGATTACGGCAGGTGCGTCAGGTGCGGCGGGTGCGGCCGGTGCGAGGGCGCCGGTGCCGGGTGCCGCGTGCACATCGACGATGTCGATCTGCACGTCAACCAGGCCGCTGGCGAGCGCCTCGGCGGCAACGGGGCGCAACCGTTCGCTGACGAACAGCAGGCGCGCGCCGGAGTCGTTGATGATCGTCGCGACCTGCTTGGCCGAGTAGTT
>CAMBHC010000149.1 GCA_945866285.1 Candidatus Sulfopaludibacter sp. SbA3
ATGGCTTCACGCCAGGCCGTTTGCAATCATCAGCCTCGTGGCCGCGGTGGTGCAGCTGGTGCTCTATCTCACGGTGCACGCCGTGCTCTTTGGTCCCGTCTACGGTTGGCTGGCCGCCGCTGCCGGCAGCGAGCGCGCGGCATTCGCCTGGCGCGTCTTGCTTTACGCGATCTTCGCCATGTGCCTGGCGGTGGTGAGCCTGATGGCCGACTACGCGCGGATTAGCGCGGCCGTCACCGGACGACGCGGGGTTCGCGAGGCGATGGTGGCGGCCGCCGGATTTCTGCGGCGCCACGTCACGAGCGCACTCGTGCTCTACCTGCTGGCAGGACTGTTGTTTGCGGCTCTTCTGGTTGTGTATGGCGTGGCCGAGGTGTACGGCGGCACCCGGCTCGGGGGCTGGCGCAGCATCCTTATCGGCCAGGGCTATATCGTCGCGCGCCTGGCCATCCGCCTGACGCTCGCGGCGGGCGGCGTCCGGCTGTTCCTTGGGCTTCAGCGCCCCGCGTCACAGATCACATAAGCCCGGTGCGTTGGCTCGACCGGCCTTAGAAGCGGTAGATTGCGACACCATCGGCGGAGTAGATCAGGCGGCTGGCATCGATTTCCGGCAGCGGCGCTTGGTTAAGGCCGCGGACCATGACCTCGGCGGCGTAGTCGCGCTTGACCACGTAGGTGAAGTGATACTCCGCGGCGATGCGGTCCCACTCGCCCCTGAGGATCAGGCCGGCCAGCGCCTGGTCGACCGCGTCAACCGAGGTTGGCGTCCGCGAGATGTAGCCGAAGCCGATCGGGTGTTCGTGCGCGGTCTGGTAGTACAGCGCGAGCGGTCCGTTCGAGGCAAGGTCGAGAACGGCGCCGCGAGGAAGATCACGCAGGGCGGATACATACGGCGGCATGGCCGGGTCGGTCAGGCGCGCCGGGATGGGGAGGTAGTCGAACACGATCCAGGCCAGGAGTAAGGCCAGTGCCGGCCGGCGCCACCTCCACGTTGAGGTCATGAGTGCCTGGATGCCGCCGGCGGCCATGATCGCGACCACCAGTTGCACCATGATCATCATCCGCACCGGCACGCCGGCCAGGCGCCAGGGCGGAAATACCAGCCACAACACCGCGTACGGCAACACCAGCAGGTTGACATCGTCGTGACCCATCATCGTGATGCCCGGGCCCAGGCGCAGTTCGAATCCCCCGACCCGCAAGTTCGGCCCGAGGCTCATCACGCCGAAGAACGCCGCGACGATCATCCAGAAACCCAGGTTGGCGATCGGCACGCGGGCGCGCTGCCGCCAGGCGTAGATCGACAGCGCCACCACCGACAGGCCCAGGTAGACGCTGGCCTCGGTCACGTACTTCGCGAGCGGAAACCAGAGTGGCTGAACCGCGTCGCGATAGCGCCAGTAGTATCCCCACACGAATGGGGAGAGCAGGTCCATCGAGAGATCGCGCGGGGAATGCGTCCCGGTCAGCGGGTCGGTGGCGTGTTGATAGATCAGGACCGCGACCAGGGCACCGGAGGTGAGCGAGGCGGGCACCAGGAACGCGAGTGTCGCACCCAATGTCGGTTGACGAAACAGGAACCACCAGTCCCGCCGTGCTCGCGCCGTCCACAGGTAGAACATGGCGCCAGCGAAGACACAGTAGGCGAAGTAGTAGAGATCGCACAGCGCCACCAACCAGAGGACGGCGGCGGCAGCGAGGCCGCGTCCCTTCACAGGCTGTTCGCAGAAGCGGATCCAACACAGCAGAAACAGCGGCAGCCATTCGAGTGCGGTCAGCTGCAGGTGACCGTCGGCGTGCATGAAGTGGTAACTCGAGAAGGTGAAGACCGCGCCTCCGAGCAGGCTTCCGGCGTAGGCACCGGTCATGGCCCGGCACAGCCAGAACGCCGTCATCCCGCCGGTCACGAACGAGAACACCACGATCGCGTTGTACGCCTGGATGAGCGTCAGGAACGGCAAGAGCGGAATCGCGAGCAACCCGTTGAAGGGATTCAGCGTGTGGCCGATCAACGTGGAGCCGGCCGGGTAGTGCAGGAAGATGGTGAACCACGGATGGGTGCCCAGTTGCGTCAACGCCTGGTTGACCCACCACAGGTTCCAGATGTTCTGGTAGCCGTCAGCTCCGCCGAAGAAGTAGTGGGTCGAGAACGCGCCGAGCAGATGGGGATTGAGTGCGAAGAAGGCGACGAAGTACAGCGCGGCCGGTACGCACCAGATCGTGACGACTGACATTGCTGGCTTCTCGACGATCACGCTGAACCCACGTCCTCGTGTCGCGCGTAACCGGGCCCACCCGCGGCAAGAAAGCCGCGGCTGTGTCCGCCCGGAGCCGGGCTGACCCAGAACGCGAACAGCTCAGCCCGTGTGAGCGTGAAGCGAAACCGGACGGTTTCGCCGCGGAGCTCGTCCAGCGTTGACCGACCGCGCCACGTCACCGGCAGCCGCGTGGCATCACCGGTCACCGGCACTGATCGTTCACTGGTATACGGTTCGATCACCCGCCCCGCCGCGTCGAGCACTTCGACCCGGATGTCGCCGTCAATGTTCGCATTGAGAAACAGGTGCCGGCCCGTGAACGTGACCGGTCGCGTGGTCAGCCGCGCCGGCGTCGCCGAGACCTGCCGCGGCACGCCCGCCGGCCATCGATCACCGAGCGAGGCGAAGCCGTCGCGACGCAACGTGGCGAGGCCGGTACTGCACTCACCAGGGAGGCCCGTGCCTGGAATGCCTTGCCGTCCGCTCACATAGAAGTGCAGTCGATCGCCGACGACGGTGCACACGCCGCCAGCCGACTGCACGTTGGCCCAGTTCCACTCGCCCTGTCGCTCCGACACCGGAATGAACGGCTGACGATTTTCGCGCGACCAGTGAAAGCCATCGCGGCTGAAGGCCACGCACAAGTCGTTGGGCTTCTCGCGATCCGGGCGCTCGCCGCGGTACATGTTAAACAGGCCGAGCATCAGGCTCTCATAGCCGACCGCATCCAGGTTGTAGATCTGGGGATCGGTCTTGAGATCGGGGCGCTGAATGTCGAGGCGATCGGCACTGGTCCACGCCACCGGTTCGGTCTCGGTCCACGCCGCCGACAGGAAGTCCTTCGTTTCGGCATACCGCCGGAATCGATACAGGCTGTTCGGGGCGTCGGCGCGCAGGCTGAACGTCCACACCCGCCGGAACGGATTGCGGAACATCGTGCTGCGGTCGCCACACGGGCCCGAGCGCGTCATCTCGCGCCAGTGGACGCCGTCGCCAGACTGCGACAGCCGCAAGGCCTTGAGGTTCAGGTCATAGGCGGCCATCTTGTACCGCGCGCGTGGATCCGGGTCGTCAAGGTCGAGCCATACGGTCGAGGAGTCCCGCCCCTGCGTCGAGACGATATTGGTGCCGGCCACGACGTCGTGAGCGGGGCGTTCCCACGTGATGCCATCGGGCGAGACGGCCAGCGCGGTGTGTTGTTGGTAGCCGGCCATGTACCACATCTTGAACAGCTTCTGCGCCGGGTCGTAGAAGACACCATCGCTGAAGACCATGGCGGTCGGACTCGGAGCGTTCCCGGTGGTGGTCGCGAAAGGGTCGCGCCGTTCCCAGTCGCGCACTGGCGCCAGCACGGGATTGGAGGGATGGTAGGTCGCCTGGTGGAATCGCCGGTAAAGAGACGACTCTTCGATCAGGAAATCGTCGACGAAGAGTTGACGACCGATGTCGATCTTGATGACGTCGGGCGGCGAGGCCAGGTACGGCGCCCGCTCAGGTATGGTCGTGATGCTCCGTCGCCGGGGTGGCCACGGCGTGGGCAGTACGATGCCGTTGTAGAGGACTTCGCCGCCTGTGTTCTGCGACCAGGCTGGGGCCGGCATAGTCAGGCCCGCGACAGTCGCCTTCAGGAATGCTCGTCGCGTGACGCCGCTCAGTGACCGGAACACCGGCAGGTATACTATCGCAATGTCTCGGCGGCATTCGGCAGCCTGGCGCTCCGTGACCGGGCGTCGCGGGACCTCGCCGCTATGGCCGGTCGCCCTCGCCGCGGCTGCGCGGTTGATCGCCTGGCTGCTGGTTCCCGCCTCTCGCTTCGCCTCCGACGAAGACAGTTACTTCCAAGTCAGCACCGCGCTGTTGACGCGGGGGCATCAAGACCTGTTTTGGCCTCCAGTCACCGGCTGGCTCATTGCCAGCGTCCGCGTCCTGCTCGGCACCGACTCCCTGCCCGTCCTGCGTCTCGCCTGGCTGGCTGCGGATGTCGGCTGCGCCCTGGGGATCCGCACGTTGTCGGCGCGGCTGGGCGCCTCGCTGTGGCCGAACGACCCGCAGCGCGTATCGCAGTTCGCGGTGTGGTCCACCGTCGGTTACGCGCTCTACCTGCCGGCGATCGCCCACGCGCAGTTCCTCACCTCAGAGATCCCGGCGCTGGCGTTGGTGCTCGGCATGCTGGTACTGCTCACCGGCCCCAGGCCCGGCCTCGCCGTGCACGTTGGTGGCGGCATCTTGGCTGGGACCCTTGCCCTGACCCGCCCGAGCTTGTTGCCACTCGCCGTGCTGCTCCCCGTGGCCGCCGCCTGGGCGCGCCGGCCAATTGTGCTGCGCAACGTCGCCGTCTTTGTGGTGGTTGCGATGTCCCTGGTCTCGCTGCAGGTCTATCGGAACTGGCGCGTCGCTGGCGAGCTGACCATCTCCACCAACAGCGCCTACAACTTCTACATCGGCAATCGCGACCAGTATGCTGAGGACCTGAACCTGTTCGCGCCGCGCGCGACCGCTGAACAGATCGAGTTCCGGCGGCAACAGTGGAGCGGCACCCTGGTCTACCCAACAGGGTCGCCGGCGGAGTTGCAGCGCCTGGCCTGGCAGTGGGTCAGGGATCATCCGGCGACGTTCGTGCGGCGCGCGACGGGGCGCCTGGCCCGGGTGTTCGTACCCAAGACCGATGTTCTTGAAATCCTCGGCGGCGAACTGACCGCTGGTGCGCGTGCGCCCCGGACGTTGGCGCTACTGGCCGTGACGAACCTGCAGTGGGCGCTGGTTCTGTTCGGCGGCGTGCTCGGCCTGGCGCAGGTGCGTCAGCGGAGTCCCGCCTTTTTCGCGCTGTTCATCGCCGCCATCGCCGGTGCCGTGGCGTTGTGCCTGGTCGCGATCTCAAAGCCGCGCTACTCGTTTGTCTTTGACCCGATCTTGCTGATGGCAGCGTGCCTGGTCGTCATGTCGCCGTCAACGGCGACCACCGCTCTCACTCGTCGTGACTGGGTCGTGCTTGGCCTGGTGGTGGCGTTTCTGGCTTGGGCTTGGGTCGCTTTCGCGATCTTCGCTCTCACCTCCCGCGCCGCGCTTTAAGGCTGGGTCGCGCCGGTGATCGACGACGCCGCCGGGAAGTACTGCGGATAGCCGCGCCCGATGGTGGCGGCCACGAGCCGGTGGCCGTCCGCCGAAAAGTGGATGTCCTTCAGGAAGAACAGGGGAATGCCCGCCTTGGAGGCCCGCTCGAAGGGCGTGAAGAGGTCGAGGAACTCGATGCCGTGCTGCGCCGTGAACTCGCGCACGGTCTGGTGAAAGTCGCCGACCACCTTGACCTTGCCGTCGCCCATCAGGCGATACCGGGACGGAACCGCCATCACGACCAGCCGGGAGCCGGCGGCGCGCACGCGGCGGTCGATCTCGGTGACGAGCCCGGGCGTCTCGCCGCCCCAGTCGGGATTCTCTTCGGCGATGCCGCCGACGGTCCACTGCTCCTGGCCGGAGTTCTCCCACATCCACAGCGCGCGCAAGCTGACCATGCGCGCGAACCGCGCCACGTACGAACGCCGCAGTTGACTCAGCAGCCAGCCATCGTCAGGGCCCTCGATGGCCGCCGGAAACCTGTGGTCGTCGCGCACCGAGACCTGCAGGTAGTTGAAGTCCTCGCGCACGTCGTTGCCAAAGAGCAGCAAGAAGACCACATCAGGTTTCCACGGCTGGACATCGCGGGTCCACTGCACGAGGTAAATCGCCGGGCTGTACGAGCGCACACCGTAGTTGCGGACTTCGCACTGTCGCCCGGCGGCCTGCTCGAGCAGCCCCGCGAACGTCTGGGGGAATGGCACCTGGCCGCCCTCGGTGAACGAATCACCCATCAAGGCGACGCGGCACACCGGAGCCGGGCCGGCCGGCGATGCCGCAGCCTGGCTGCCGGCAAACACGCGGCCCTCGGCGTTGTATTCGATCTCGAATCCGCCCAGCTCGCCCGACGGATGCTGCTGGACGAACTTGTAGCTCCTGGGATGAACGTGATGGAGATACCGGTCGGGCTCCATCGGCGAGTTGCCGAAGCCCATCCCCGAGAGCCGGAGCATGCCCTCGGCGCCCACCAGGGCGACCAGGAAGCCGATGACGAGAGCGGCAAGTTTGTAGCGCAGTGGCACGGTGGTTCTCAGGATATCGCGGCTTGACCCCGCCGCGAGGCGAGTGCCGAGTATTCAAAGAGCAGTAGTCCCATCAGCAGCAGCTCACCGTACAGGAACCAGGCGCCGTGGAAGTACCAGGCCCACACGTCGATGCCGACGAGCCGCGACAGCGGCCCGGTCGGCACCACGAATGCCGACACCAGCACGTACGACGCCCCCCACAGGACCAGTCGCGGCCACTGCTGCCGGTCCAGGTAGCGCACCAGGAGCACGCCGTAAGGAATGACCAGGACAATCAGGTAGTAATAGTGCGCG
>CAMBHC010000150.1 GCA_945866285.1 Candidatus Sulfopaludibacter sp. SbA3
ACGCCTGAAGGCGTGACCGCGCTGGTGTTGATCGGCGACGGCACGCTGCGGTTCGAGCCGGCACCGAAAGAAGAGAAGGGCCAGTTGCGGCTGTTCGCCGGCACTGACACGCTCGAGACGCCGTTTACCATGGCATTTGTCCGGATCAACCCGTTCGAGTTTGAACAGCGCGTGGCCGACGACATGCTGGTGCCGGTGCCGGTTGACCCCCGCGTGGTGCGCCGCGCGCAGGCCACCTTCGACGAGGACGTTGCCAAGTCGTTCAATCTCGACTTGAACGACCTGAGCCGCGAGGTGTGGTCCCTGCTGCCGCAGCCCGGCGACTTCGTCGCCGAGGTTCGCACCCGCCGATTTGAGGCGCTCACGTACGCGCGATCGAGCGGCGAGCCCGAAGACGTCACGCTGTTCCAGCGGGCGCGCCGGCGCAATATTTCCGTCTACGCGTCGGAGCAGAAACTGGCGAGCCGCGGCCGGTTCTACGACGAAGACGACCTGGTGGACTACGACATTACCGACTACGACATCGACACGCAGTACTTTCCGGAGCGTGAGTGGATGGAAGGCCGCACCCGGATCAAGCTGCGCGTGAAGTCGCACGCACTCGGTGTGCTGACGCTGCGATTTGCCGATAGCCTGAATGTGTCGTCGGTGATGAGCGACGAATTTGGCCGCCTGATGTTCTTGCGGGTTCGCAACCAGAACAGCGTGCTCGTCAACCTGCCCTCGGCCGTGGCTCGTGACTTTCCGCTGACGCTGACGCTGAACTACAGCGGCCGCATGGCGCGCAGCAGCACCACCGACGAGTCCGTCGAGGTTCGTAGAGGCGAGTCTCTAGACTCGCCTGATCAGGGACAGCGCAGCGCGCAACCCGACGACATCCCCTTGATCCCGTCGGAACCCAAGTGGCTGTTGAGCAACCGCAGCTACTGGTATCCGCAGGCGCAGGTCACCGACTACGCCAGCGCGCACATTCGTATCACCGTCCCGGCCGAGTATGGCGTGGTGGCGTCGGGCGTACTCGAGTCGGGATCGCCGGCCGCCGTCGCGCCGGCCGTGCTCGAAGGGTCGGGGCGCGTGCTGCCGCTTGTTTCGTACACGTTCAACTCGCCACAACCGTTGCGCTACCTCGCCATGCTCGTCAGTAAGATGAGTCGCGTCGATGCCGCCACCGTGGCGCTCAACATCGTCGCGCCGGCACAACCCGCGGTGCTCTCGGTGCCGGCCGACACACTGGCGCAGCAGATTTCCAAGCTCGTGGCGCTGACCGTGTCGGTTCCGCCCGTCGGCGCGCGCAACACGGTGCAACTGGCGGTCGACGCCAACAAGCGGCAGGAATCAAGGGCGCGCGACACCGCGCCGCTCGGCGCCGACATCATCCGGCTGTATGCCTCGCTCGTCGGCGACGTGCCCTACGACGCCCTCACCATTGCAATGGTTGAAGACGACCTGCCGGGCGGTCACGCCCCGGGTTACTTCGCGATGATCAACAACCCGCCGCCGATCCTGGCGCACAACTGGCGCAACGACCCGGCGGCGTTCTCAGGCTTTCCAGAATTCTTCATGGCGCACGAACTGGCGCACCAGTGGTTCGGGCAAGCCGTGGGCTGGAAGAACTATCACGAACAGTGGCTGAGCGAGGGCTTCGCGCAGTACTTCGCGGCCCTCTTTGCCCGCGAACGGCGCGGCGAAGACGCGTTCCGCGACATCCTGCGGCAGTTCCGGCGGTGGGCGGTAGACGACTCGGACCAGGGGCCGGTGTATCTCGGCTATCGGCTGGGTCACATCAAGAACGAGAGCCGCGTGTTCCGCGCGCTGGTCTACAACAAGGGCGCCTCGGTGCTGCACATGCTGCGGCGCCTGATCGGCGACGATGCGTTCTTCCGAGGCATTCGCCGCTATTACGCCGAGAACCGGTTCAAGAAGGCCGGCACCGATGACCTGCGCAAGGCCATGGAGGCCGAAAGCGGCCGCACGCTGGAGCGGTTTTTCGAGCGCTGGATCTATGACTCGACCATCCCCCAGCTGCGCTTCAGCTCCACCCAGGTGGGGCAGGAACTCGCGGTCCGCTTCGAACAGGCTGGAGAGGTGTTCGACCTCCCGGTCCTGGTGACCGTGACCTACATGGACGGTAAGACCTCCGAACACCTGGTCGCCCTGTCAGAAGCGGTCACCGAACAGCGGCTCCCGCTGACGGGCACCGTCCGGTCGGTCGAGGTCAACCAGGACGGCGGCGCGGTGGCGGTAATAGAACGCCGGTAGACCTGATGTAGCCTCCGGCTTTAGCCGGAGCTTCCCGACGGCACGGTCCGCCTAAAGGCGGACGCCACAGCCGCCGTGAGATATCATTCTAAAGTCATGGAAAACGTCACGCTGACCATCGATGGTCGCCAGTTATCGGTGCCCAAGGGCACCACGGTCCTCAAGGCCGCCATTGAAGCTGGCATCCAGGTCCCTTATTACTGTTACCACCCCGGTCTCGGCATCGATGCCTCGTGTCGCGTCTGCCTGGTGAAGATCGACAAGATGGCCAAGCTGCAGACGTCGTGCTCGACGCCGGTGGCCGAAGGCATGGTGGTGCACACGCAGGACGCCGAGGCCGTGGAAGGCCGCAAGGGCGTGTTCGAGTTCCTGCTGATCAACCACCCGCTCGATTGCCCGGTGTGCGACAAGGGCGGCGAGTGCCCGCTACAGGACTTCTCGAACCAGTTCGGCAACGACAGCAGCCGCATGGACTTCCCGCGCCGCACGTTCGACGGCGAGGGCGTGAAGGCCGACATCGACTTTGGCCCGACGCTGATGCTGAACCGCAACCGCTGCATCCTGTGCACGCGCTGCAGCCGCTTCATGGCCGAAGTCGATGGCGACGCGCAGATCGGCACCATCAATCGCGGCAACGGCAGCGAGATCGCCACCTTCAACGAACAGGGCGTCCACTCGCTGCTCTCGGGCAACCTGATGGATGTGTGCCCGGTCGGTGCCATCACCACCAAGCAGTACCGCTTCCGCTCGCGGCCGTGGGACAACCCGCACGCGGTCGACACCACGTGCACGCTCTGCTCCAAGGGCTGCGCCACCACGGCGTGGCTGAAGGCCAAGCCCGAGTGGGCCAAGGGTGCGCGCCTCGCGCGCGTTACGCCACGCTACAACGCCGAGGTCAACGATTTCTGGATGTGCGACATCGGCCGCTTCCAGTACCTCTGGGTGGAAGGCGACGAGCGCCTGCGGAAGCCCCTGATCCTGACCAAGGACGGCGTGCAGCAGGTGGCGACGTGGAAGGACGCGCTGATGCGCGTGCGCGACCTGCTGAATGCCGCCGGCCGCAAGGACCCCGCGTCGGTCCGCATGCTCGCCTCGGCGCACGCCTCGCACGAAGAGATGTACCTGCTGAAGCGCCTCGCCGAAGACCTCAAGGGCGACGGTGGCGCCTCTCACGTGCACGTCGCGTGGCGGCGCACCGAGAAGCAGCAGCCCGCCAACACCAAGTTCCAGGTGCCGGCAATTGACGCGCCCAATGTCAACGGCGCGCGTGACCTCGGCCTGTCAGTGGTCGCCGCCATTGGCGCCAACGGCGCCGGTGATGCGGATCTATCGGGCTTGCGCACCGCCATCGACCAGGACCGCGTCGCGGTGCTGTACATCGTCGACCCGGGACCGGACGGCTCGATGGGCGACCTGACCTGGTTGCTCGATGCCCGCAAGGCCGGCCGCGTGCCGGTGATCATCTACCAGGGCGTGCTCCAGTCGGAGTTGTCGAAAATCGCCGACGTGGTGCTCCCGGGCGCCGCGTGGGTTGAGAAGGACGCCACCTACACCAACGACCAGGGCATGGTGCAAGCCGCCTCGAAGGCCATCAACGCGCCGGGCGAAGCGGTCGAAGACTGGCAGATTCTCACCAGCGTGGCCGCCGCGCTCGGACTGCCGTACACCTACACCACTTCGCAGCAGGTGCGCGCCGACGTGGCCGCGTTCCTATCGACCAAGCCTCAATATTCAGTCCTCACCGAAACGGTATTCAACCGCCCGGTGAGCGCAGAGCACTGGCTGAAGGCCAGCAACCCGATGGAGCGCTGGAAGTGGGACACGATGTTCCAGGACCTGCCGCCCGTGAAGGGTCACAACGTCCAGATGGAGCAGATGGCCGAGGCCACGGTGATCCCGCTCCGCCTCGTCACCGACGAAATCTCCCGCACCTCGGAGTAGCCGGCAAGCAGTCCCAGAACGGCGGCACTTCAGTGCCGCCGTCTGTTATTCTTCCCACGTGGGTCGACGATCCGTCCGGATTTCCCTTTTCGTCCTGGCGTTGCTCGCCAGCGCGGGCCTCGGTTACCGCGTCATGGAAGATGAGCACGGGTTGGCCGCGGCGCGGCAACAAGGCGCCGGCATCGACCTGGCCGCTGAGGAGGCCCTCACCGCGCTGCGCGACGGGCGCGCATCCTTGTATGCCTACGTCGCGCCAGGCCAGGGGACCGGGTTCTGGGGGCCCCGCGTTGGCACCCAACTCGATACCCTGAGGCAACGCCTGGTCACGCTTGATGCGGCGGTCGCCAAATCGGGTGGCTCGCTGGCCGAATCGCTCGACGGCATCGATCAACTGGCCGCCGCCGACAAACGGGCGCGCCAATATGTTGACCGAGGCGAACTGCTGCTCGCCGGCGACGTGTTGTTCACCGAGGTCCGCGACCTGCTCAACACGGTGACCGAACAAGTGGTGACCGCCCGCAACACCCTGCATGGTCGCGCCGAGGACAACGTCGCCGGCCTTCGCCAGGATCAGGCGGCGCTGGCAGCTGCGGCCACGGGCCTGTGGATCATCGTGGCCCTGTTGCTGGTGCCAAACAGCGTGAAGCCGGCCGTCAGCAACCCCAGCGAGTGGCGGCAGGAACTCGCCGAGACGTTGAAGAAGACGGGGCCGGTTGAACAGGAAGTCCCGTCCGCCTCCGCTCGTGAGGGTTCAGTCGAGCTACGGCGAGACCTCGCCGTTGCGGCCTTCGGCCGCGAAGGCGGGCGAGTGGACCTGAAGGTCGTCGCCGAAATCTGCGGCGACCTGTCGGCCCTGACCGACGCGGGCGCGCTGTCGGGCGCGTTGGCCCGCGCGAGCGCCGTGATCGGCGCAAAGGGACTGATCGTGTGGGTGGCCTCCAACGACGGCGCGTCGTTATCACCGGTCTCCACCCACGGGTTCGATGCGCGCATTGTGGAACGGATTGGCGTCATCGACCGCAGCAGCGCCAACCTCACGGCTGAAGCCCTGCGCGAGAACAAACCGCGGGTCAGCGCGGCCACCGCCACGGCCGGTGCGGCCCTGGCCGTGCCGATGTGTGGACCGACGGGACCGGTTGGCGTGCTGTCGGCCGAACTGCTGGCCGGCCGCGACGCGGACGAATCGTGTGTCGCCGTCGCCGCCATTCTCGCGGCCCAGCTCGCCACGCTGACCGCCCCCCTGCCGGCGCCAAGCGTCGAACAGAACAGTGAAAGTGCGGCGTCATGAGCCTGACCGTCGTGCTCGCTGAAGACGACCCGGACATCCAGCTGGTCGCCCGGTTGTCGCTCAAGCGTTCGGGATTCGTTGTCCGGGTTGTCGGCAATGGCCGGGAAGCGCTCGATGCCATTTGCCAGGATCCGCCCGACGTCATCTTGCTCGACTGGATGATGCCGGAGCTGGATGGCCCCGAGACGTGCCGTCAGCTCAAGGCCAACCCTGCCACCGCCGGCATCCCGGTGATCTTCCTCACCGCCAAGTCGCAGGAGGTCGAGATCCAGCGCTGTTTGAGCCTGGGTGCCGCTGGTTACGTCACCAAGCCATTTGACGCCCTGTCCCTTGGACAGCAGGTCAAGGACATCGTCGCCGCCAAGACCCCGTGAAGATCCGCACGCGGGCGTTCATTGGCCTCTGGCTGATCTACTTCCTCGCCGCAGCCGCGATCGGCCTGATCGCGTACTCATACGCCGCCACCGCGCGTGACGATGCCGAGCAAGCACGCATCGCCGCAGTGCTCAACCTGCATGGCACGATGTGGCGCGCGCTGGTCGAAGCTCGGACCACCCACCTCGCCTATTCACTGAGCGGCGCGCCGGCACTGCGCGAGCGCCGCGACGATAGCCGCCGCATCTACACCGGTACCATGGCGCTGCTGACGGCGAGTTCCCGTGATCGCGGCCAACTCGAGCGTCTCGCGCACATCCGCTCCGAGGTCATTGACTGGACTGCCGATTGGGACCAACCCGACACTGTCGCGCCAAGTGACGACCGCGACAGCGAGAACGCGTTGGTCCGCCGCTCGGCTGACGAGTTTGTTGACATCAACCGCTACCTGGTCGAATTCGACGCCAACGAGCGCGAGCTGCTGCGCCGCATCTCGGAGGAGGTCAACAATCAGCGCAAGACCTTCGCCGTCGCCCGCGCCGGGTACGCCAGCGTGTTCATTCTTGCCATCTCGATGATCGTGTGGTTCGCCAAGCGAGGCGTGCTCGATCCGCTCCGCGAGCTGACCGCCTCGGCCGAGTGCATCGAGAACGGCGACTTCAGCGCCGCCCACCAGACGTTGCGCGATGACGAGATCGGCGTGCTGGTCAACTCGTTTGCGAAGATGGCGCAGTCGATCCAGGCGCGCGAGCGCGAGCTGGCCACCGCCTTGACCGAGACACGCGAGCTGGCGAGCGTGACGGCTGAATCGCGCCGCCGCG
>CAMBHC010000151.1 GCA_945866285.1 Candidatus Sulfopaludibacter sp. SbA3
ACGGGCAAGGAAACGAAGAAGGTCGCCCCCTTGCCAAGCTCGCTCTCGGCCCAGATGCGGCCACCGTGCGCCTCAACAATGCTGCGGGCGATCGCGAGGCCAAGGCCGGTGCTTTTTTCGCCGGCCGTGCCGCGCACCGTGGCTCGCGCGAACGGCTTGAACAGGCTAGTCAGGTCGCTGGCCGACAGTCCAAGCCCTTGATCCGCGATGCTGATGATGACCGCGTCGCCCGAGACGGCGGCAGTCACCGACACCCGGTTGCCCGGCGTCGAGAACTTGATGGCGTTGCCAATCAGGTTGTTCAGCACCTGCTGGATGCGGTCGGCGTCGAGCGCGACCAGTGGCAGGGGGCCGACCGGCGCGAATTCCACGGCGATATCTTTTCGAGCGGCCAGCGTCCGGTTCAGGGTCACGTTGTCAGCCAGCAGGCGGCACAGGTCGGAGGGCTGCCGGTCCAGCGTGAGCCGGCCGGCCTCAATCGACGTCACGTCCAGCAGGTCATCAACCAGCTTCAGCATGAAGCGGCTGGTCCGCTTGATGGTGCTGATGAAGGCGCGCTGCTCGTCGTTCAGCAGCGGCCCGGCGTCGACCTCCAGGAAATCACTGTAGTTCTGAATCACGCCGAGCGGACTACGCAGGTCGTGGGCGGCCATACCCAGCAATTCGTTCCTGAGGGCGCTCAGTTGCTCCAGCTCGCTGTTCTTCTTCGCCATCTCGCGCTGCAGCGTGGCCAGTTCGCTGTTGAGGCGCGACAGGTCGTCGTACAGGCGGCTGTCGAGACTGGCCTCGCGCTGCCGGCGCTGCCCCAGCTCTTTCCACGCCGCGCGCAAGGCGTTGGTCTGCTCGTTGTTGCTGAGCAACAGCTCTTTGTGCGACCGGGCCTGGTCCGCGGTGCTGCGCTTCGCCACCACGTAGAACAGTTCACCGTCCGCCACGCCGGAGAAATACAGTGTCAGCTCGCGATCGGCCACGCGGAGAGGCAACTCCCTGTCGAAGGCCGCACCGCGATCGATCACCGCCCGGTGGAACGCTTCGAAGGCATCCGCTGCCGTCGGCGCGATCGCCGCAGCCAGCGAGAGGCCCTCGGCAAACAGGCCTGGCAACCCAAGCTCATCGCGGATGACGCGGCGGACGATGCTACCCGCGTCACACAGCAACGCGACGCCCTGGCGGGCATGGGCCGTCACGACGAAGGCCGCCGGTCCCGGAACCGGTTGGCCAGTTTGACGGCCGCCTGGGCGTCGGCCGCTGTGCCATCGGCACCCACTTGCTGCCACAAGCCTGGCGTCGAGTTGAAAGGACGACCACCCACGAGAACGGCAACGGTGCTGCAGTCCGCGCGCGCGCGCACAGCCTTGATCAACGCTGACACTTCGGGGAGGTAAGCGGAAATGGTGACCGAAATGGCAAGGACGTCAGCCTTGCGGTCAATCACGGCGGTGACGACGTCGGCCACGGGCGTGTTGGCGCCCAGGTAGTGCGTATCCCAGCCATCCATCTCGAAGAAGTCGGCCACCATGCGGTTGCCGATCTCGTGCAGGTCGCCGGCGACGCACGTCGCCACGAGTGTGCCGTCTTGGCCCGCGACGGCAAAGATGTGGGGATAGAGCTTCGACATGACCACTTGGGTGGCCGCCGTGCAGTAGTGCGCCTGGGCCACGCTGATGTCGTGGGTCGCCCACAGTCGACCGACCTCGTACTGCGCTGGCTGGAACACGTACAGGTAGATGTCCGTGATCGGCACGCCGGTGGCGACGGCATCAAGGATGAGCGTGCTGGCCTGGTGTTGATCTCCATCCAGCAAGGCCGTGAGATACCCACGCGTGAGCACCGCCAGCGGCGCGTCTGGCGCCAGGAAGGAGGGCACGTCTGGGCCGGAGTCCATCAGCACTTCGCGACTAGTCTATCCCACGGCCTCAGGCCTGCCGGTTACGAACGGCGTCAGGACCGCCGAGATGAACTGGTGCGTCGGCGTGGCTACGCCCACTTCCCTGCCAAGGCGGACGACCGCGCCGCTTAGCCAGGGCAACTCGAGGCGGCGGCCGCGCTCAAGGTCTTCGAGCATGGACGACTTAGAGCTCGCCGGGAAGTTTCGGATCAGGGCCAAGGTGTCGTCCATCAGCGTGGGCCCAAAGTCAATGCCGCGGGCCTTGCCGACGGCGATGGTTTCGTCGACCGCCGCCATCATCATCGCGAACAGTTCCTCGCTATCGCGCACGACACCCATCGGCGATCGCGTCACCGTGGTCATGCCGCTCCAGGTGGACAGGCGCACGAACTTGGTCCAGAGGTCGGCTTCAACGGTGGTGCTGGCCTTGGCCTGGAACCCGGCGCGAAGACCCGCTTCCTCGAACGCGACCAGGCGAGGCGACCGCGAGCCATCACGTTCGCCGAACACCAACTGCTGCGCGGTGGTGTGGCGCAAGTGCCCGGGCTTGTCGACCACGATCACGATGTACGCGACGCCACCGGCGACGTGATCCGCGCCGACGTGCTTCGCAACCATGTCGACCGCGTCGACGCCGTTCTGCAACGTAATGACGACCGTGTTCGGCCCAATCATCGGCTTCAGCGTGGCGGCCGCCGCCGCTACGTCGTAGAGCTTCACCGTGAACAGGATGACGTCGACTGGACCAACGTCGGCGGGCTGGTCGGTGGCCTTCACCGTGGGCAAATGCAGCGCGCCATTCGGACTCTCAATGTGAAGACCGCCCTGTTGCAGCGCGGCCAGCTGCGCGCCACGGGCGATGAACGTGACGTCTTCGCCGGCCGCGGCCAGCCGGCCTCCGAAGTAGCCACCGACGCCGCCCGATCCGAAGATTGCGATTTTCATAGTTTCACTGCATCCAAGCTGACGACGGGTTCGTCGCCGATGACGGCCGCGTTGTGCACGGTGTCGCGCGGAATCTCAATCCAATCCCCGGCCGTCAGCACCTTCATGTGGCCACGCACGACCAGGCGGAAGCGGCCGGAGACAACGGCGTCGATCTTGTCAACACCGTGGCGGTGATCGGGAAACACCGTGCCGGGCTCGTAGACGTACTTAGCCACGGTGTAGCCAAGCGATTCGAGCTTGGCCCGAAGGGCGGCCTCGGTGACCGGCCCGTCAGAGGTGTTCCAGCGGTTGATCGCCATGCCGGACAGGCGGGTCTGAAGAGCCGCCTCTACGCTGCGCCGGCGGGTGCGGCGGGCATGCCGGGCACGGTGCCACCCGCCAGTTCCTGGTCGATCATCAGCAGGCCGACGCCGGTGTTGCCGGCCAGGCGGATGCGTCCGAGCACGGCCCGGGCCGCGGCTTCTTCTTCCATCTGCTCGGTCACGAACCACTGCAGCATCACGACGCCCGGGCGATCCTTGGCCTTCTCGGCCATGGCGTAGAGCTCGTTGATGGAGGCGGTGACGTCCTTCTCGTTCTTCAGCACGTGCTCGCACAACGCCTCGGCCGACTTCCACGTCATGGGCGGCGCGGCAATCGCCGGTAGCTTGACCTTCTGGTCGCGATCAACGAGGTGATCGATGATTTTCTGGGCATGCATCAGCTCGTCGGACGACTGCTTGCGCATCCAGGTCGCAAACCCAGGCAGGTCGTGCTCCGACAGCCAGACCGACATCGCCAGATATTCGTGCGACGCGCGGAATTCGAGCTTGAGGTGCTCGTTGAGGCCGTTCAACAGATCCTTCGTCATGGCTCTCCGCTTCAGGGCGTGATGGTGAACTTCTGCGTGGCCGACGTCACCAGCGGCTGGCCGGCCTTGCGGGCTGTCACCAGCCAAATGTGCGGCTCCGGCTCAAGGGCGACGGTGGCGGGCAACCGCGTTTCGGTCGCGGTCAACACGGGGCTCTCCCACACCACGCGATCACCGGTCACGGCCGTGATCTTGATCACGTAGCCGTCGGCGCCCTCAACAGCCGACCAGCGGAACATGTCGATGTGGCCGCCCATCGCGCCCTCAATCGGCTCGAGCAGCGTTACGACGCCGGCCGGCGTCGCGGGTACGGCCTCAGCAACCGGCGCGGCCGCAGGGGCTGGCGCAGAACCGCCGCAGGCGACGGTGGCAACAATCAGGGCAACAGGAGCGACGTAGGCAAGCACACGGTTCATGATCGACGACGCGCGAGCTCAAAGCCCACGCCTCCAAGGATGACAAAAAGGCCGGTTCCAGTCATGGCAAGCGGGAGTTGACCGTTTCCTCCGAAATACACCGCGGCGATCATCGACAACGCGGCAGTCGACAGTACGGCCGCCACAACAGCCGCGGATGGCTTATTTCCCATAGGCTTCAATTCTATCCAATTGCCGACGTCAGCTGCCAATTCGATCCGACAGCAGGCCAACGGCCAGCGCATAGGCGTGGGCGCAGTTGTAGCCGAGTAACACGTCGTAATTCGAATAGACGAGGTAGTGTTTCTTGCCGGCATTCAACAACGAGGCGGCGCGATCGACCTTCGGCAGGGCCGTCCCGGTCATTGTCCGCACCCCGAGTTGCTGCCACTGCTTCAGCGGCACGGCCACGGTCAGCTCGCGCGAGGCGCGGCAGCCGCTCTGGCGCAGGCCGACGTGCTCGACCAGTCGCTCGGCGCCACCGGCCGGCAACTTCACTTCCCGGCCCCAGGCCTGCCCCTCGGTCCAGCCGTACGCCTTCATGTAGTTGGCAATGGACGCGAACACATCGGGTAACGCCTTCCAGATGTCGCGGTGGCCATCGCCATCGAAATCCTGCGCGTGGGCCAGGTAGCTCGACGGCATGAACTGCGTCTGCCCCATCGCACCGGCCCACGACCCTTTCATGGCCGCGAGGTCGATGTAGCCCTTGTCGACGATCTCGAGCGCGTTCATCAGCTCGCCGGTGAAGAATGCGCCGCGCCGGCCATCCCACGCGAGCGTGGCCAGTGCCTGCACCGTCGGCCGCGTCCCGGTGAACCGGCCAAAGTTCGACTCCATGCCCCACACCGCCACCATCAACGAGGGCGGCGGTCCGTACTGCTTGCTGATCTCCGCGAGCAGCTTGCGATGCGCGGTCGCCTGCTCGCGCGCGGTCCGGACAAACGGCCGGGTCAGGCGACGGTCGATGTATTGATCGACCGTGAGCACGGTCTCGGCCTGGGTGCGGTCGCGCTCGACGACCACCTCGAGCGGTTCGAGACCGGTGAAGGCCGCATCGACCGTTGCGGCGCTGATCCCTTTCGCTAGCGCCTGTTGCCGCAACTGGGCGAGGAACGCGGGAAACTCCGGGCGCTCGGTCGGTGCCGGCACGGCGACCTGCCATGCGAGCGCGAGCGCCAGTACCAGCTTCAGGGTCACCCTCTCACTCTACTTGCGGGCAGCACCGAAGTGCTGCCCTTCTGGTTAGAGGGCGTTGCCGGCCGCGCCATCGACCGTAATGGCCTGACCGGTGATGTAGCTGCCGGCCTGCGACGCCAGGAAGACGACGAGGTTGGCGAGCTCTTCGGGCCGGCCCAGGCGCCCGAGCGGGATGCTGGCGAGCGACGCCTTGCGGACATCGTCCAGCGCCTGGCCGTTCTTCTGCGCGTTGATTGCATCCAGCTCGGCGATGCGCTCGGTGTCGATGCGGCCCGGCGCGATGACGTTGACGAGAATGCCTTGCGGCGCGAGTTCGCGCGACAGCGTCTTGGCGATGCCCCACACGCCGGCGCGCAGCGCGTTCGAGAGCGCGAGATTGGGAATGGGCTGCTTGATCGAAGACGAGGCGATCGTGATGACGCGACCGTAGCCGGCCTTCTTCATCTCGGGCGCGGCCGCCTGCACGATGCGCGTGAAGCTCAACAAGTTCTGCTCGAACGCCTTCTGCCACTGCTCGTCGGTCATGGCCAGCGTCTCGCCCGCGGGCGGGCCTCCGGCGTTATGGACAACGATCTCGAGGCCGCCGTACTCCGCGACGGCCGTGTCGACCAGTCGCCTGGCTTCGCTGCCACTGCTGACGTCGGCCACCAGGGCCTTGACCGTGGCGCCGGTCTCCTGGCGAATGGTGTCGGCGGCCGCTTCAATGCGCGCCTGATCACGACTGCAGATCACGAGGTTGCATCCCTCGCGCGCCAGGCCGAGCGCCGACGCGTAACCGAGTCCACGACTGGCGGCCATGACAATGGCGCGCTTTCCCTTTAGTCCGAAATCCATGTCTGCTGTTCCCGTCTGTTGAATTTAGAAAGATTACTCTGCGGCCCCGGTGTCCGCGGCCTGCCCTGAGCGAAGCCGAAGGGTGGCTAGCCCTTGTGGACAGCCAGGAGATCGAGGCGCGCCAGGATGTCGTCCAGGTCTGTGAGGGTGTCAGCATCCACCGCCGTGAATGGCGAGCGGACGCGCGCGTGCTTGATCACGCCACGCAGTTGATAAATGTGCTTCCGCAGTGCCAGGTTGATGCGCGGCTGGTTCTCGAACCGGATAATCGGCAGGAACTGGTAGAACACCTCGGTGGCACCGTCGAGGTCCCCGGCCGTGAATCGGGTGTAGATGTCGACCAGGATCTCGGGGAACGCGAAACCGGTCATCGTGCCGATGGCGCCGTGCCGCAGCTCTTCGAGAAACATCATGCCGCCGAGGCCGCCAAAAATCTTCACGTCCTTCGACGCGGCGCGAATCTGCGTGATCTTCATGGGCGCCGGCTCGTCTTCGAGCTTGAGGA
>CAMBHC010000152.1 GCA_945866285.1 Candidatus Sulfopaludibacter sp. SbA3
CATCTCATCGGCGACGACAACGCGTTTGCCGAACCCGGCTGGGGCCTCGGCTGGTCGTGGGACGATTTCGCGCTCGGTTACGGCGCGCCGGTCAGCGCACTGCAATACAACGAGAACCAGGTCGAGGTGCTGGTCGGACCCGGCCTCGAAGCCGGTCAGCGTCCGATCGTCAGCGTGTCGCCGCCAGGCAGCGGTCTCACGATCGACTACCAGGTGATCACCGCCCCGGCCGGAGCCTCAAGTTACTTTTCTCTCGAGCGCATTCCCGGAACGACCGTGCTCACTGTGCGCGGGCAGGTGGCGCTCGGGTCGGCGCCGGTTCGCGACACGGCCGCTGTCCCGAATCCAACGATTTTCTACCTGAACGCCCTTCGCGATGCCCTCTCCCGGCACGGCATCAGCGTCGGCGGCAGCGCGATCGACATCGATGACATGGCCCGGCCCATGGATCGCTCGCGGGCTACCTTGCTGCTCGAGGAGCAATCGGCATCGCTGACCGAGATCATCGACGCCACCAACAAGTGGAGCCGCAACCTGTATGCGGAAACGCTGCTGCGGTCACTGTCGCCGGCGGGGTCACCGGCGACGACCGAGGCCGGACTGAAGGTGCTGACCGAAACGTTGCGCTCGTGGGGCGTTTCGAACGACTACTACCTCGCCCGTGACGGATCCGGACTATCGCGCTACGACTACCTCACGCCAGACGCGTTGATTGGCGTGCTGACGTACATGTGGCTGAATCCCGCGCTCGCCGAGAACTTCCGGTCGACGCTGCCGGTCGCGGGCGTTAGTGGCAGCCTGGTCAATCGCATGAAGGGGACCCCGGCTGAAGGCCGCGTCTTCGCCAAGACCGGTTCGATGTCGCAGGTCCGATCGCTCTCCGGCTACGTGGTGACGGCCGAGGGTGAACCGCTGGTGTTTGCGTTCATGGTCAACGGCTTCCGGGTCCCGCAGAGGGACATCGACGCCGCCATGGACCGGGCGCTTCTCCGGCTGGTGCAATTCAAAGGAAATTAAAGGTGCACGTAGCGGCCGAAGATGATGGCCATTACCATCCCGACTGATCCGACGGCCAACGCGCCGGCCATGCCGACGGCAAACGGTTTCATCCCCACGCCCTTGAACACCGCGAAGTTGGTATTCAGGCCGACCGCGGCCATCGCAGTGCCCAGCAGGATCTGCGAAGCCCAGTAGTCACCAAGCTGCTTCGTGAGCGACGCCCAGGACGCGGTGTCCCAGAGCCCGTACGCCGCGCCACTTGAGCCAAGCGTCGCATCCCCCACCGACCGCACGACCGCCATCGCCACGAAACCAATCACGAAGCCGGGAATCAGCGCCGTCCACTTGATCGGCTTCTTCACGCCGCCACTCGCGGCGTGCGACGCGCGAAGGTGCATCCACGTCAGCAGGGGAATGACGGCGGCCAGAAAAATGTTGCGGGTCAGCTTGGTCACCGTCGCCACGCGCAGCACCACGTCGTCAGCGTAGACCTGCTTGTAGGTCAGCGCCGCGCCGACGACTTGCGAGGTGTCGTGAATCGCGGTTCCCAGGAACAAGCCGATCGTCTCAGACGACCCGAGCACCGAGTGCGCCAAGTAGGGATAGAACAGCATGCCGAACAGGCCGAACGCGACGACGTTGGCCACCGCGTAGGCGACTTCGCGTTCGTCGGCCTCAATGGCCGGCGCCACCGAGACAATGGCCGTAACGCCGCAGATACTGGTGCCCGCCGCGATCAGCGTGCCGAGCCGTGGCGGCAGCCCAAGCTTCTTGTTGAACCAAGTCACGAAGATCAAACCGGTCGCGATCGCCGCCAACACGACCGGCAGGCCGGCTGCGCCCAGCTTGAGCACATCGAACAGGCTCAAGCGAATGCCCACGAGCACGATGCCCGCGCGCAGCACGGTGGCGGTCGCAAACTTCAGGCCCGGCGCCAGCGCTTCCGGCAGCGGCAGGGTGTTTCGTAACAGCAGGCCGAGCACAATCACCACGGGTACGCCCGAGACCGGACTGCTGCCCGTAAGGCCCTGCGCGGCAAGAATGGCGTGGCCAATCTGGTCCGCGAGCCAAAAGCCCGCGAGCATGACGATGAACGCGGCGAGAACGCCGGGGACGTTCTTCACCGGCCCACCAGCCAGACACCGCCCACCACGAGTGTCACCGCGGATGAGGCATAGAGGAAGCCGCTGTAGCTGCGCGAACGCCGATTGAATTTCGACGACAGCAAACCAACCGCCGCGGAAAACGTGGTCATGCCGGCGATGGCGCCCAGGCCGAACCCGGCCAGATACAGCATGGACGATGCCCGCGAGGGAAACGCGAGGGCCGGCAACACGCCGAACAGGTGCGAGCTTCCGGCCAGGCCATGAATCGCGCCCATGGAGAACGACGTGCCGGCATGGGTATGCGATTGCACTTGAGCACCCGAGCACCCGAGCACTTCAGCACCTGAGCACCTCAGCACCCAAGCACGGTATAAACCCCATCCCCCGATCGCGATCAACGAGAGGCCAACCACGCGCTCGCTGTAGCGGGAGATCGCGTCAAGCGGCAGCCGCTCCTTGAGCAACAACAGCAACATCGCGATCAACACCACACCGAGCGTGTGGCCAAAGCCCCACTGCAGGCCCGTGAGCCAGTGGCCACGCGCGCGGGCCGACGCAAGTGGCGCCACGGCTGCGAGGTGGTCTGGGCCTGAGAACACATGCAGCAAGCCGGCTGCAATCCCCGCGAGGAAGGCAAACATGTCAGAACTGGGGCGAGGTTATCGCTGAATCGACTTCAATTGGAAGAATTCTTCCAACGCGAGCGGTCCAATCTCGCGGCCAATCCCGGACTTCTTGTAGCCGCCAAACGGCGCCAGCACGTTGAACCGGCCACCATTGATGTCGACCTGACCGGTGCGTAGTTGCTTCGCCACCGCGAGGGCGCGCTCGGGCGTGCCCGCCCACACTCCGCCCGCGAGACCATATGGCGAATCGTTGGCGATTGCCACGGCGTCCGCCTCGGTGTCGTACGGAATGATCACCAACACGGGCCCAAAGATCTCCTCCTGCGCAATCCCCATCTTGTTGTCGACATTGGCGAAGATCGTCGGCTCCACGTAGAAGCCCTTCGCAGGCTCGGCTGGACGGCCACCACCGGCGACGAGCGTGGCGCCTTCTTTCTTTCCCTGCTCGATGAACTCGAGCACGCTGTCGCGCTGTCCTGCCGACGCCAGCGGACCGAGCCGCGTGTTCTGGTCGAAGGGATCGCCCAAGGTGAGCTTGGCCAGTTGCGCCTTGGCCAGTTCCACGGCTTCGTCATGACGCGAGCGCGGCACCAGCATGCGCGTCCACGCCGAGCAGGTCTGCCCGGAGTTCTGCATGCAGTTGTTGACGCCCGCCGCAATCGCCTTGTCGAACGGCGCATCGTCCAGGACGACGAACGCCGACTTGCCGCCCAATTCGAGACAGACTTTCTTGATGCCGTCGCCGGCCACCGACGCGATGCGCCGTCCCGCCTGAAGCGACCCGGTGAAGCTCACCATGTCCACGTCGGGATGCGCGACGATGGCTTCGCCGACGACCCGGCCCGAGCCCGACACGATGTTCAACACGCCGGCAGGCAAGCCGATTTCGTGCGCGGCCTCGGCGAGCATGAACGCGCTGACCGGCGCCATCTCAGCGGGCTTCAAGACGATCGTGCATCCCGCGGCCAGTGCCGGCGCGATCTTGCAGACGATCTGGTGCAGCGGGTAATTCCACGGCGTGATGCAACCGACGACGCCGATCGGTTCCTTGATGACCAGCGAGTTGCCAAGCTCTTCTTCGAGCTTCGCTTCGCGGATGAACTTGGCGTTCATCCCGATCATCATGATTGGGAACTCGACCTGCACTTTGGTGGCGTAGGCAAGCGCGGTACCAACCTCGTGCGAAATGGCCTCAGCCAGTTGCGGCACGCGTGTCTTCATCGCCGCGGCGAGCTTTTCGAGCCACTGCGCGCGGTCTTCAACCGACAGGCGGCGCCACGTCTCGAATCCGCACCGGGCGGCCTTGACGGCCTTGTCCACATCGGCGGCGGTGCCACGCGGCACACGCGCGACCTCGGCTTCCGTCGAGGAGGAAATGACCGCAACGGTCTCGGTTCCGCTCGAGGCCTGCCAGGCGCCGTCGTAGTAGTGCTTGTCGTAGGAACTCATGAACCTGCCAATTCTACGCTACGATCGAAGGATGAATATTTCCGGCCACACCTTCATCGTTACCGGTGGCGCCTCTGGCCTGGGCCGCGCCAGTGCCGAGGCCATTGTCGCCGCCGGCGGAAACGCCGTGCTTCTTGATGTGAACGCGGAAACCGGCGCGGCAGCGGAGCAGGCACTCGGCGCCAAGGCTCGCTTTGCGCAAGCCGACGTGACCAGCGAAGAGCAGGTCAAGGCGGCCGTCGAACTGGCAGTCTCGGCGTTCGGCGGCCTGCACGGCGTGGTCAACGCCGCCGGCATTGGTCCCGCCGCCAAGGTACTGGGCCGCAACGGTCCTCACCCACTCGACCTGTTCGAGAAGACGCTGCGCATCAACGCGGTCGGCACGTTCAACGTGATTCGCCTGGCGGCCGCGGTGATCTCCCAGAACACGCCGGCCGACAGCGGCGAGCGCGGCGTGATCGTCAACACCGCCTCGATTGCCGCGTACGACGGCCAGATCGGCCAACCCGCGTATGCGGCATCAAAAGGCGCCATTGTCGCCATGACGCTGCCCATCGCCCGCGAGTTTGCGCAGCTCGGCATCCGCGTCGTCACCATCGCGCCAGGGATCTTCGACACGCCGCTGCTGGCGGGACTGCCGGAACCGGCACGTGTCTCCCTCGGTCAGCAAGTGCCGTTTCCGTCGCGACTCGGGCGTCCCTCCGAGTACGGCGCCCTCGTGCGCCACATCCTCGAGAACGAGATGTTAAACGGCGAGGTGATCCGCCTCGACGGCGCGCTGCGCATGGCACCCCGGTAGGTTGCATCATGGCGATCCACGAAGATCCAGAACAGCACGAGGTCGCCGCTCTCGCCCGCATGGTGCCGTCCTTCGCCGGACTGCGCGTGCTTGAGATTGGCTGTGGCGACGGCCGGCTGACCCAACGCTATGCCGCCCGCGCCGGTTCGGTCATCGCGATCGATCCGAAGGAGGCGTCGATCGAGGCCCTGCGCGCGGCCATGCCGGCCGTGGATGCGCGCGCAATCAGCATCGACATGCTCGACCTGCCGCCGCACAGCGTGGACGTGGCCATCTTCGCGTGGTCGCTTTGATGAATCCGCACTGAGGGCATGGTCCATGCCCTGCACCGCGCACACCGGATGGTGAAGCCGGCCGGACTGGTCGTCGAGATACATCCGACCCCTGAAACGGCCGTCATTCTCGTGGACGACGCACGGGCGGGATGGGTGGATTCGGCTGGCGGATCGGCGCGCCACCAGGCGGCCGAGGACGCGCTGGCGCTCGCCTTGCGCGACGGCCTCTACCGGCGTGACGACGCCACCGAGTTCGACTTCGACACCTACGGCGATTCCATCGAGGAACTGCGCGACTTTATCCTCGCGAACTGGCGCGACACCGCGATTGCGGCCGACACCATCGCGCGGGCTCGCTCACTGTCGGGCGGCGGTCGCCGACCGCGAGTCCGCGAACGCGTGTCAATCAGCCGCCTTGCTCCACTTAGTGAATGAGGGCGGGCTCAGCTCGCCAGCAGGTCGCGCACCGCCCGGGCAATGAAGCGCTCGTCTTCCTGGTTGCTCGAGGGATTGCCGGCGCGGTGGCCCCACACCGACGGAATTGGCAGCAGTCGGCCATTCGCAAGCTTGGCTACTTCCAGCGCGTTGTCGTCGACCTGGAAGTAGAGGTCGGTGGCACCAGGCATCACCAGCGTCTTCGCGCGGATCGCACCGAGGGCGGCGTCAAGGTCACCCTTGAAGCGATCGTTGGCCGAGATGTCGGCCGCCTGCCAGGTGAGCAATTGCGCCATCAGGTCGTTGGCGTCGCGGCGCAGGAAGTTGGCATCCCAACTGCTCACGAGGAAATCCTCGAGCGTGGCGGCACCAAGCTGCCGGCCTCGAACACTCCGTCATTCATCGCGGCCCCTCCGGCATGAGCAGTGAAGCATCGATCGTGGTGGTATCGGCCTTCTCTGGTGCGCTCTCGGAATAGATCGACAGTGTTACCCGGCCGCACGGCGGTCCGAACGACGCGGGATCGAAGACATACAACCCTTCGCGAATCAGTTTCGTGTCCGAGGTCCGATGCTCGATCACAAAAGGCTGAATCGCCACGACGTCAGCGGTGCCGCACGAGACACGCATGCGGACGAAGCTGGACTTGAAGTTCTTGAACGGCGGCAGGTCGGCTCCCTGGGTGCGAGCCGCCTCGCGCGCGACCCGCTTCCAGAATCCCTCAACCAGCTTCGGCGTGACGCGCACGGCAACCACGGGCGGCAGGTCGGCAAAATAATCCGTCCAGTCGCCAAACTCCGTCAGCCGGCCAATGCGCGCCTCCGTCTCTGGCGACCGCCCAGTGCGGCCGCCCGTCCGGTCGTTGTCCCGCGCCTGCTGGATGATGCGCGGCGTGATGAGGGCGATGTCGAAATCGTCCGATGACAGCACCGGAGGGGTGATCGGGCTCGC
>CAMBHC010000153.1 GCA_945866285.1 Candidatus Sulfopaludibacter sp. SbA3
GATGACATCGCCGATCCTGTCGGCGCTGTTGCGCCGACGGCCGTGGCGCTGACCTGCCGGGTTTCTGCGTAGCAATCGTGGCTGGATAATGGCCCGGATTGGGTTAGCTCGAAGCTATCTCAGACACCTCGCCACGGGGTGAGTGGACAAAGTGACGATGGCCGTCGTACTCGATGGCATGGGCCACCGCGACCTGTTTCGCAACAGGCACTGGTCTTCCAAGAGACTTCTCTGTGACTCCGTGTTCTCTGTGGCTAGTCTTTTAGATAGGTGTCGATCGCGGCTGCCGCGCGGCGGCCGTCGTCAATTGCCCAGACGATGAGCGACTGACCGCGCTGCATATCGCCGGCAGCGAAGACGCCGGGGACGTTGGTCATCCAGCGATCATCGCGCCCAACGGTGCCGCGGCCGTTCATGCGGACATCCAGGTCGGTCAGCAGTCGGCTCTTCTCGGGTCCGACGAAGCCCATCGCCAGCAGCACGAGGTCAGCCTTCATGTCGAACGCGCTGTCGGGCAACGGCTCGAACGACGCGCGCCCGTTCGCGACAGCGCGACTCACCTTGTGGCCGCGCAGCGTGCGAACGTGGCCGCTCGCATCGCCGGTGAGCTCGGTCGTGGCCACCGCATACACACGGTCACCACCCTCTTCGTGAGCTGACGAAGTACGGAAGATGTTGGGCCACAGCGGCCACGGGTTGTCCTCGGCGCGCTGGCTCGGTGGCGTCGGTAGCAACTCGAGTTGGCTCACCGACAACGCACCTTGGCGATGCACGGTACCGAGGCAGTCGGCGCCGGTGTCGCCACCGCCGATGATGACGACGTGCTTGCCGGCAGCGGTGATGGGTTCCATCAGGTTGGCGTCGTCACCCTGGCAACGCTGGTTCTGCTGCGTCAGGAACTCCATGGCGAAGTGAACGCCCTTCAACTCGCGGCCTGGGACGGTGAGGTCGCGCGGATTGCCGGCGCCGCCGGCGAGCAGGATGGCGTCGAAGTCGCGGCGCAGGTCCTCGGCGGTCACGTCTTCGCCAACGTTCATGCCCGGGCGGAACACGACGCCTTCAGCCCGCATCAAGTCGAGGCGGCGATCGAGCACCCGCTTTTCCATCTTGAACTCGGGGATGCCGTAGCGGAGGAGACCGCCGACGCGATCGGACTTCTCGAACACGGTCACGCTATGGCCGGCGCGATTGAGTTGCGCTGCGGCCGCGAGGCCGGCCGGGCCAGACCCGATGATCGCGACCTTCTTCCACGTACGGGTCACCGGCGGTTCGGGAACGATCCATCCCTCGTCAAACGCCCGATCGACAATCGACAACTCGATCGACTTGATGGTGACCGGATCCTGGTTGATGCCGAGCACGCACGAGCCCTCGCACGGCGCCGGGCACAGCAGGCCGGTGAACTCCGGGAAGTTGTTAGTCTGGTGCAGGCGCTCGATGGCCGCGCGCCAGTTGTTCTTGTAGACGAGGTCGTTCCAGTCGGGGACCAGGTTGCCGAGTGGACAGCCCTGGTGACAGAACGGAATGCCGCAGTCCATGCAGCGCGCCGCCTGCCTGGTCAGGTCCTCGACCGGATACGCCTTGTAGACGTGCCGGTAGTCGCCGATGCGCTCGGTCACCGGACGCGACGGCGCCTTACTGCGCGAGAACTCGATGAAACCGGTTGGTTTGCCCATTTACGTCTTGGCCACAGAGGACACAGAGTTCACAGAGTCAATCTTTCAAAATGCCTGTCGGCCAGTTCGAAGCCTGACGCATTTAGAAAAGTGATTCTCTGTGTCCTCTGTGTCCTCTGTGGCTTAATCCCCTACGCCACTAGATCGCCGAATGCCGGTTCGCGTGATTCGGCGCGGGCTTTCGCTTCGGCCGCTCTGACCCTCTTGAAATCTCTCGGCATCACCACCACGAACTGCTGGGACAGCTCCGGCCACGATTGCAGCACGCGTTCGCCGACGGCGCTGTCCGTCAACCCGACGTGACGGGCGATCAGCGCGCGGACGGCTTCGCTTTCGGCCGCGTCTTCCAGGTGTTCGAGAGCGACCATGTCGAGGTTGCAGTTGAGGGCGAACGAGCCGTCGGTGTCGAGCACGTAGGCCATGCCGCCGCTCATGCCGGCCGCAAAGTTGCGCCCGGTCTGGCCGAGCACGACCACCCGGCCACCAGTCATGTACTCGCAGCCATGATCGCCGACGCCTTCGACGACGGCCTGCGCGCCGCTGTTGCGGACCGCGAAGCGCTCGCCGGCGACGCCGCGAACAAACGCCTCGCCGCTGGTGGCGCCGTACAGCGCGACGTTACCGATAATCACGTTCTCTTCGGCGACAAACGCGGCGTTCCTTGGCGGACGGACGATCAAGCGGCCACCCGACAGGCCCTTGCCGACAAAGTCATTCGCCTCCCCCGCCAGCGTCAGCGTGATGCCACGCGGGATGAATGCGCCAAAGCTCTGGCCCGCTGAGCCGGTGAAGTTCACCCGGATGGTGTCGTCCGGAAGCCCTTCGCCGCGGTAGCGCCTGGTCACTTCGTAACCCAACATGGTGCCGGCCGTGCGATCGGTGTTGCGGATGGCAAAAGACATTTCGACGGGTGTCCCGTGCTCCAGCGCGGGAGCAGCTTGTTCAATCAAGCGACGATCGAGGACGTCGGCCAGACCGGCATCCTGCTTGGTCGTGGCGCGGCGGTCGGCGTCAACGGCCATCTCGGGCACGTAGAGCAACTGTGACAGGTCAACGCCTTTTGCTTTCCAGTGGTCCTTCGCCGGCTCGAAGTCCAGGCACTCGGCGCGCCCGACCATCTCGTCTATCGTCCGGAAGCCCAGCTCCGCCATCAACTCGCGCACTTCCTGGCCGATGAAGTGGAAGAAGTTCTCGACGAACTCGGGCTTGCCGCTGAAGGTCTTGCGCAGTTCCGGGTCTTGCGTGGCGATGCCCACGGGGCAGGTATTGAGATGGCACACGCGCATCATCACGCAGCCCATCACGACGAGCGGCGCGGTGGCGAAGCCGAACTCTTCGGCGCCGAGCAGCGCGGCGATCACCACGTCGCGGCCGGTCTTCATCTGGCCATCCACCTGCACCACGATGCGGTCGCGCAGGCGATTCATCAGCAGCACCTGCTGCGTTTCGGCGAGGCCCAGTTCCCACGGCACGCCGGCATGCTTCAGGCTGGTGAGCGGCGACGCGCCGGTGCCGCCATCGTGACCCGAGATTAACACCACGTCGGCGTGCGCCTTCGAAACGCCGGCGGCGACGGTGCCCACGCCCGATTCCGCCACCAGCTTCACGTGGACGCGGGCGACCGGGTTGGCATTCTTCAAGTCGAAGATCAACTGGGCGAGGTCTTCAATCGAGTAGATGTCGTGATGCGGCGGCGGTGAGATCAAGCCGACGCCGGGCGTCGAGTGACGCACCTTGGCAATCCACGGATAGACCTTGTGGCCGGGCAACTGACCGCCCTCGCCGGGCTTGGCGCCCTGCGCCATCTTGATCTGGATGTCGTCGGCGCTGACCAGGTACTCGCTCGTGACACCGAAGCGTCCAGAGGCCACCTGCTTGATGGCGCTGCACCGAGAGTCGCCGTTGGCATCGGGCACGTAACGCGCGGGATCCTCACCACCTTCGCCGGTGTTGGACTTGGCGCCCATCCGGTTCATGGCAATGGCGAGCGTCTCGTGCGCTTCGCCGCTGATCGATCCGTACGACATGGCGCCGGTTGAGAAGCGCGGCAGGATCGTCTCGAGCGGTTCGACTTCGTCGAGCGGCACCGGCGGGCCAAACGGCTTCATGCTGAACAGGCCGCGCAGGGTCGCGCGCTGCTGGCTCTGGTCGTTCACCAGCTTGGTGTAGTCCTTGAAGATGCGGTATTGGCCCGAGCGGGTGGCGTGCTGCAGCTTGAAGACCGTGTCGGGGTTAAAGAGATGGACCTCGCCATCTCTGCGCCACTGGTACTCGCCGCCGTTCACCAACGCTGCCGATGCATTGCTGTCGAAGGCGCGCGCATGTCGCTGCCGGACCTCCTCCGAGATCTCCTTCACGCCGACGCCGCCGATACGAGACGAAGTCATCGTGAAGTACTTCTCGACGAAGTCGCGGTCAAGGCCGATGGCCTCGAAGATCTGGGCGCCGCGGTAGCTCTGCAGCGTGGAGATGCCCATCTTCGACATCACCTTCAACACGCCCTTGTTGAGCGCCTTGATGTACTTGGCAACGGCCTGGCCGTGCGACACGTTGGGGAGCGATCCCTGTCGAATCAGGTCGTCCAGCGTTTCGAACGCCAAGTACGGATTGACCGAGCCGGCGCCGTAGCCAAGCAGCAGCGCCACGTGGTGCACTTCGCGCGCGTCGCCGCTTTCGATCAGCAGGCCGCACTTGGTGCGCGTGCCTTCGCGCACCAGGTGGTGATGCACGCCGGCAGTGGCCAGCAGGCTGGGAATGGGCGCGTGCTTCGCATCCACACCACGGTCCGAAAGAATCAGGATGCCGTAGCCCGATGCCACGGCGGCGCTGGCCTTGCGGCACAACTCCGCCATCGCGCGTTCCAGACCCGGACCATCTTCATCTGGGTTGTACAACAACGGCAGCGTCGTCGATCGGAAGCGCGAGCCCGGCGGCAGGTGGCGCAGCTTGGCAACCTGATCGTTGTGCAGCACGGGGAAGTCGACCTTGATCTGGCGGCAGTTCTCGGGCACGGCCTCGAGTAGGTTGCCTTCCGGGCCGATGCTGGCGCCCATCGACGTGACCAGCTCTTCGCGGATCGCATCGAGCGGCGGATTGGTGACCTGGGCGAACAACTGCTTGAAGTAGTCGTACAGCAAGCGCGGCTTGTCCGAGAGCACGGCGAGCGCGGTGTCGGTGCCCATCGAGCCCATCGGCTCCTCGCCGTTCTGCGCCATGGGCGTCATCAGCACGCGCAGGTCTTCCTGCGTGTAGCCGAAGGCCTGCTGGCGGCGAAACACCGTCTGATGGTCGGGTCGCTCGGCCGCAGCCGGGGGGAGATCCTCGATATCGACCGCGTTCTGCTGCAGCCACTCGCCGTAGGGCTGCTCGGCCGCCAGCGTCCGCTTGATCTCGTCGTCGCTGATGATGCGGCCCTGGCCGGTATCGATCAGCAGCATTTTGCCGGGACGCAGGCGATCCTTGCGGACGACGTTGTCGGCGGGGATGTCGAGGACGCCGACTTCCGACGCCATGATCACGAGGTCGTCCTTGGTGATGCAGTAGCGAGACGGCCGCAGGCCGTTGCGATCGAGCACCGCGCCGATCAGCGTACCGTCGGTGAAGGTGATCGAGGCGGGACCGTCCCACGGCTCCATCAGCGACGCGTGGTACTCGTAGAACGCGCGCACCGCCGGGTCCATGGCGGGGTTGCCCGACCACGGCTCGGGGATCATCATCAGCACCGCATGCGGCAGCGTACGCCCGGCCATGACCAGGAACTCCAGCACGTTGTCGAACGTGGCGGTGTCGCTGCCACCCGGCGTGATGACCGGCAGCACTTTCTGCAGGTCGTCGCCAAAGACGCTCGACTTCAGCAGGCCTTCGCGCGCCTTCATCCAGTTGGCGTTGCCGCGCAGCGTGTTGATTTCGCCGTTGTGCGCGACATAGCGATAGGGATGCGCGAGCGGCCACGACGGAAACGTGTTGGTCGAGAAGCGCTGGTGCACGAGCGCGAGCGCCGACTCGAACTCCGGATCCGACAGATCAGGGAACATGCCCTCAATCTGCGTGGCCGTCAGCATGCCCTTGTAGATGACGGTGTTCGCCGACAGGCTGGCGATGTAGAAGTCCTTGCGCTGGTGCGGCGCCAGGTTCAACGTCGCCACTTCGTGCTCAATGCGCTTGCGGGCGATGTAGAGCTGGCGTTCAAAGACGGGGCCGGTGGTCCGCGAGCCGGTGTCTGCCGAACAGACGAACAACTGCTCGAACACCGGCGCGACCGCGGCCGCGCTCTTGCCAATCTTCGAGACGTCGGTCGGCACCGGGCGCCAGCCGAGCACGGCGAGGCCTTCTTCCACGGCAATGCGGTGCACCAGCGCGCGCAATTGCGCTTGGACCTTATGGTCGCCGGGCAGGAACACCAGGCCCGCGCCGTAGGCACCCGCCGACGGCAGCAGGAAGTTCACGGTCTTGCGCAGAAACTTGTCCGGCATCTGGACGAGGATGCCGGCGCCGTCCCCGGTATCCGGGTCGGAACCTGAGGCGCCGCGGTGCTCAAGGTTGACGAGGAGGTCGAGCGCCTGGCGGACTATCGAGTGAGAGCGATGGCCCTTGATGTGCGCGACAAAGCCGACGCCACAGGCGTCGTGCTCGTCGGTGGAGCGATATAGGCCCCGCTGGTCAGCCTCCTTTGCTCGATCGTCAGGGCTCGAGCTTCGGCGCGCCAGGCTTTCGTGGTTGCCACCCATTCTCTGGTCGGTATTAGAGAGGAAGGCCAAGCATAACTAAAGCGCAATCTCTTTATCTTTAGAATGCGCTAAAGAGATGGATCCGCCTTCGCCGAGGCTTCGGCGAGACAGGTCAGTCGATTAGCGGCACCGGCGTCACCGCATCCTGGTCGGACTCGCCGGTCCGGATGCGGTAGATCTTCTCAATCGGCAGCACCATGATCTTGCCATCGCCGACCTCTCCGGTGCGGGC
>CAMBHC010000154.1 GCA_945866285.1 Candidatus Sulfopaludibacter sp. SbA3
GGCCGGGCGAACCAGCGACGCCCAGTTCATGGTGACGCCAGTGGCAGTCAATCCGTTCAGTCGCGAGGTCATCGTTGACGTCGGCGACCGCTACGAGAAGGGCAACGTGTGGTTTGAGCCGAGGCCGCACTTCAGGCCGGCCGGGTTTGGCATGCCGAAGGGCCTGGACGATCCCGAGGCGCAGGCGGCCCTGCAGTCGCCGCGCGCGCAGGTCTTCCTGCGGTGGGCGCGCTTTCCGTTCGTCCAGGTCGAGCGTCACACCTCGCCACCCACGATCTGGCTGAACGACTACCGTTACGCCAACGCCGGGGCGCATGGCTGGTCGGCGACGAAAATTCAGTGAGGCATGGTCCGCCTAAAGGCGGCCGCCACATGTACGGCGGCGGGTACAATGGCCCCATGCGAATTGCCGCCTTCCTGCTGGCCGCCTTAGTTGCGATCCCCAGCTCCGCGTCTGCGTGGGGCTTCGAAGCGCACAAGTTCATCGTCGACCGCATGGTCGAGCTGTTGCCGCCGGAGCTGAAGCCGCTGTTTGAGAAGCACCGCGCCTTCATCATCGAGCGGTCGGTCGATCCGGACCTCTGGCGCAACGTCGGGTGGGAAACAGAGCCGCCCAATCACTTCCTCGACATGGACTACGCGGCGTTCGGCCCGTATCCGTTCGACGCCCTGCCGCGTGATTACGCGGCCGCGGTCGAGAAGTTCGGCAAGAGCGTGGTCGAGACGCAGGGGATGCTGCCCTGGCGCACCGCCGAGTTCTATGGCAACCTGCAACGCGAGTTCGCGTCACTGAAGCGGCAGCCAGTCCCCGGCTATGCCATCGACAACATCCTGTTGCACGCCGCCATCCTGGCGCACTACACCTCGGACGGCCACGTGCCGCTGCACGCGGTGGTGAACTACAACGGCCAGCTCACATCGCAGGATGGACTGCACTCGCGCTGGGAGTCGGACTTGTTCGAGCGCAACCGCACCCGCCTGGCCATCGCGCCGGCTGCCGCCAAGGGCGTGAGCCATCCGCGTGACTTCATGTTCGACACCCTGCTGGCCAGCAATCGCGCCGCCGTCAACGTGCTCGCGTCCGACGCCACGGCCGCCGCCGGTCGCGAGTTCTATGACGATGCCTACTTCGACGTCTTCGCGAGAGGAGCGCTGCCGACGCTCGAGCGCCGGCTGAACGATTCGATCACGGCCGTGGCCTCGATGATCATCGGCGCGTGGGAACAGGCCGGCAAGCCGGCGATTCCTGCCGCGCCGGCGCCAACTCCGCGGCGGATTCGACGTCCGAAGCAGTGATGGATGTCTACCTCGTGCCGATCGCCGCCGACCGCTTCGAGACCTATTACGAAGCGCCGGAGGATGACGAACCGGCAGAGTCGGCGGAGGGATTGGGCTTCTTCGGCCGCTTGCGCGTGCGCTTCCATGCTCAACTGAAGGAAGCAGAGCAGGCGCGGCACCAGGCCGCGGTCGACGAGCCCAGGACGTTTCTTGGCAGGATGCAGGCGCGATTGCTGCGCTGGGTCGCCGAGCGCGTCGCCGAACAACGCCTGCTGTGGCGGCTGCGAACGGCGGACGCGGCAATGCTGCACGTGGCCGCGGACATGGATCCGCAGGCGGCCGAGAACCTGATGCGGGTCTCGATCAAGCGCGACGCCGACCGCCACTTGCGGTTGCTCGCCGTGCACTCCGTGGCCCTGGTCCTGTCGGCGCCGGTAGCCGTGATCCCGGGGCCCAACGTGCTCGGCTATCTCTTCACCTTCACGGTCGTGGGGCACTTCCTGTCGTGGCGCGGTGCGCGTCGAGGCGCGAGCCTCGTGCGGTGGCGGGTGGTGCCGAGCAGCGACCTCGCTGAGCTTCGTCGCGCCTTGGTCCCGGGTGCCGCGGACCGTCATCGCGTCATCCACGAGGTGGCCGATCGGCTCCATCTGCTCCATCTGCCGAAGCTGGCCAGGTTCGTCGAACGGATGGCGGCGGCGGGCGCGTGATATTCTCGACCTCGTGACCCTCGGCGAGCTCGCTCGGCGTTTGGAGTGCCCCGTCGAGGGCGATGCCGGCATCGAGATTCACCGTGTGGCCAAGATTGAAACCGCCGGCCCCGGCGACGTGACCTTTCTGGCCAACCCCAAATACGCCTCGGCCCTGGCCGAGACCAAGGCCAGCGCGGTGATCGCCAGCGCGGCCATTACCGCCGCGCCGTGCGCGATCATTCGCAGCGCCACGCCCTATTTGACCTTTGCGCGTGCGGCGCAAGCGTTGTCGCCCGAACGTCGTCCCGAACCCGGGGTGCATCCGCAGGCCTGGGTGGCGACCGGCGCGACCGTTGATCCGACCGCGTCAGTCGGTCCCTTTGCCGCGATCGGCGCCGGCGCGAACATCGGCGCCCGGACCATCATTCATCCCCACGCCGTGATTGCGGCCGACGCCGTGATTGGACCCGACTGCGTGGTGCACTCGCACGTCTCCATCCGCGAGCGATGCACGCTCGGCGCCCGCGTCGTGGTGCAGAATGGCGCGGTGATTGGCAGCGATGGCTACGGCTTCGCGCAGCGCCCTGATGGCTCGCACGAGAAAATCCCTCAGACCGGGCCCGTCGTGATCGAGGACGATGTCGAGATTGGCGCCAACACGACCATCGACCGCCCGGCGGTGGGCGAAACGCGAATCAAGACCGGCACCAAGATCGACAACCTCGTGCAGATCGCCCACGGCGTCGTGCTGGGCCGGCATGTCCTGCTGGCGGCGCAGGTGGGCATTGCCGGCAGCACGATTGTTGGCGACCACGTGACCTTCGGCGGCCAGGTCGGGGTCGGCGGGCACCTCACGATTGGCGATCGCGTCAAAGCTGTCGGGCAGTCGGGCATCACTAATTCGGTGGCTGAAGATCAGTTCGTGTCGGGCTACCCGGCCATTCCGAACAACGAGTGGCGGCGGTCGTCGGCCGTGTTCCGAAAGCTGCCGGAGATGCGGCGCCAGTTGAAGCACCTCGAGGCGCGGCTGACGAAAATCGAAGAGATGGACACCTAATGCGGAATTTCACGCTGGCAAGTCCGGCGGGTCTGAAGACCCGCCTCTACGTCCTGCTGGGGCTCGTGGCCATCGGCACCGTGCTCTGGATGGTGCCGCTGCAGGCGGCCATCCGCCCGCCGAAGCTGGAGTACCAGCGTCTCGTGCTCCCCAATGGCATGGTCGTGGTCCTGCACCAGGACAAGTCGACGCCGATTGTCCAGGTCGAGCTGTGGTACCACGTGGGTTCGAAGAACGAGAAGCCGGGCCGGACCGGCTTCGCGCATTTCTTCGAGCACATGATGTTCAAGGGCTCCAAGAACGTCGAGCCCGAACAGCACACGTCGATCATCGCCTCGATTGGTGGCCAGGCCAACGCCTATACCAACGAGGACACGACGGTGTTTCATCAGACCATTCCGGCGCAGTACCTGCCGCTGGCGTTGTGGATGGAAGCCGATCGCATGGCGAGCCTGCGCGTGGACGAGAAGGCCTTCATCGCCGAGCGCGAGGTGGTGAAGGAAGAGCGCCGCATGCGCATCGAGAATCCGCCGTTCGGCCTGCTGAACGAGCTGATCAGCTTTCATGCCTTCGACGTGCATCCCTACAAGCACCCGGTGATCGGCAGCATGAACGACCTCAATGCGGCGACCATTGATGATGTCCGCGCGTTCTACAACACTTACTACGTGCCGGACAACGCCACGTTGTTGATCGCCGGCGACTTCGAGACGGACAACGCGGTCCGCCTGGTGAATCAGTACTTCGCCCGCATCCCCAAGTCGGCGACGCCGGTGTCGCGCGACATCCCGAAGGAGCCGATGCACACCAAGGAGCGCCGGATCAACCTCGAGCAGCCCTGGCCGCTGCCGGCGGTGGTGGTGGCGTACCAGGCGCCCTACAACGGCCATCCCGATTCGTATCCGATGTTCGTGATGTCGAAGACGCTGTCCGACGGCCAGACCTCGCGGATCTATCGCAAGCTGGTCTACGAGACCGGCCTCGCCCTGACCGCGTTCGGCAGCAGCAGCTTCCTGGAGGCCCCCGGCATCTTCTATGCCGTCGCACTCGTCAATCCGGGCAAGTCGGCGGATGACGTGGAGAAGGCGTTGATCGCCGAGTTCGACAAGCTCAAGGCCGAGGGCATCACCGAGCGTGAGTTGCAGCGCGCCAAGAACCAGTTCTCGCGCGACTACATCCTGAGCCGGCTGTCGATCAAGGAGAAGGCGTCGCAGATGGGCCACGCCGAAGTGATCCAGAAGGACATGGCCAGCGCCGACGGCGAGTTCGACACGTTCCTGAAAGTGTCCACGGCCGACATCAAGCGCGCGGCGCAGATGTATTTCGTGCCGGAACGACGGATGGTGATGCGGATTATGCCCAAGGGCGGAGTCAACGAGGTGGCGAAGTGAGGCTCAAGGCGGTCGCCACCCTCGGGGTGTTTTCACTCCTGACGGCGCTGGTCGCCGCGCAAGCCGTCCCGGCGCCAGGGGCCAGCCCGCAGGGACCGCGCGTCACGAGTTGGCCACGCGAGGCGCCGCCACGCCCGCTGCCGGCGCACCCCGTGGTGTTCCCGCCGTATGAGATCCGCAAGCTGGCGAATGGCCTGCAAGTGGTGCTCGTGAGCCACAACGAGCAACCTTCGGTCAGTGTCCGGCTGATCATCCGTGCCGGCGCGGCGCAGGATCCGAAAGACAAGCACGGCATGGCGATGCTTGCGGCCACGCTGCTGGACCAGGGCGCGGGCAATCGGTCGGCCGAACAGATTGCCGACACAATTGACTTCGTGGGTGGCGCGCTCGGCACCGGGGCCGGCAGCGACTTGAGTTTCGTCAACGCCGTGGTCATGAAAGACAGCTACGACCTCGCGCTCGAGCTGATGGCCGACGTGGTGCAGCGGCCGACGTTTGCGCCAGAAGAAGTTGAGCGGCAGCGCCAGCAGGCGTTATCGGCGTTGAAGGTGTCGGCCGACGATCCGGACGCCGTGGCCGGCCAGGTGATCGACCGCTTGATCTACGGATTTCACCCGTACGGCATGCCCGGTGGTGGCACGGCTGCCTCACTGGCGTCGCTGACGCGGGCCGACTTCGTCGACTATCACCGGAAGTACTTCGTGCCGAACAACGCGCTGATCGCGGTCGTCGGTGACATCGGCGCGGCCGAAGCCATGGTCGGCGTCGAGAAGTTTTTCGGCGGGTGGCAGCCCGGCGTCGTGCCCGAGCAGTCCGCGACCGAGTCGCCCCAGCCCACCAAGCGCGTGATCGTGATCGACAAGAAGGACGCGGTGCAGACAGAGATCCGCGTCGGGCACCTCGCGATTCCACGGAAGCATGCCGACTACGAGGCGGTGGATCAGGCGGTGAAGATCCTGGGCGGCGAAGGTGCCAATCGCCTGCAGCAAGTGCTGCGGTCACAGCGCCAGCTCACCTACGGGGCGTCAGCGGACCTGGACACCTACAAGCTGGCCGGCGCCGTGATTGCCGAGACCGACACCCAGACCGCCAACACCGCTGAAGCCTTGCGCATCGTCGTGGATGAGTTCTCCCGGCTTCAGCGTGAGCGCGTGTTCGATGCGGAGCTGGAGGGCGCGCAGGACTACATGGTGGGGCATTTCCCCCTGACGATCGAAGTGCCCGATGCGATTGCGACGCAGGTGCTGAACCAGTTGTTCTACGAACTGCCGGTGGACGACCTGCCGAAGTACCGCGAGCGAATCCTGAGGGTGACCCCTGATGAGATCCAACGCGTGGCGCGCTGGTTCATTCGTCCCGCGCAACTGTCGGTGGTGCTGGTCGGCAATGCCGACGCGTTCGTCAAGGACTTGAAAGGGGTCGGGTTCGGCGACTACGAGCGCATCCCGATCGAGAGTGTCGACCTGCTGTCGGCGGACTTTCAGCGCCGGGCGCCGACCAGGCCGCAGTGACGCGTCTCATGATCTCGTGCGGCGAGCCATCCGGCGATCTTTACGCCGGCGCGCTCGTCGCCGCCTTGCGCCGCCGCGAACCTGACCTCGAGGTGTTCGGCCTTGGCGGTGAGCAACTGAAGGCCGCTGGCGGCGAACTGATCGCCGACTTTCACGGCCTGTCGGTCACCGGACTCACCGAGGCCCTTGCCGTGCTGCCGCGCTCGTGGCGGACGCTGCGCCTGTTGACCGAAGCCGCGCGCATGCGCCAGCCGCAGGCGTTGATCGTGATCGACTATCCCGACTTCAACTTCCGCCTGATGCGCGCCATCAAGGCACTCGGCGTGCCGGTGATCTATTACGTCAGTCCGCAGTTATGGGCGTGGCGCGCCGGCCGCATGAAGACCATGAAGCGGTTCGTCGACCGGGTGCTGCCGATCTTCCCATTCGAGGAGGCGCTGTATCAGCAAGCTGGAGTGGATGTGCGTTTCGTGGGCCACCCGCTGATTGAACTGACCACGCCAACGCAATCGCGTGAGGCACTGCTGCAGCGACTGAACCTCGACCCGGCGAACCCCGTCGTCGCGTTGCTGCCAGGCAGCCGAATCAACGAACTCGAACGGCTGGCCCCGGTGATTGCCGCGTCCCTGCCGATCATTGCCGCGCAGGTGCCCGGGGTGCAGTTCATCGTCGCCCAGGCACCCAACTTGTCGAACCACTTG
>CAMBHC010000155.1 GCA_945866285.1 Candidatus Sulfopaludibacter sp. SbA3
GACAAAGTCAGGCGCCAGGATTAGCCGCCAATTGAGCGTGATGGCGCCGGCCGCAGAACACGCCCCCCATCGCGACCGCTGGTTACGGATCGAGATCCGCGTCACCGTAATCGCATGCGTGTCGGCGAGCGCGCACAGCGCCGGCGGCAGTTCCTTGAGGGCCCGCTTGCGCAGGGCCGGTTCGTCCGGATGCACCACCACGGGCCGCGCTATTCGCGCCTGCCGCTGCCGGTCAATCCAGGCCTGGCTCGTCTCCACAAACGCGAGCGCTTCCCGCTTGGATCCCCATCGCGGCAGCGTCACCCGCAACGTGCCGTTATCGAGCACACGGAGAATGTAGCGGCGCGCCCAGCGATGACGAACGAACACCGTCGGGGCCACCCGGAATGGCAAATCCAACTGCATCGGCTGGTGTGAGGATAGCAGTCCGCCTTTGCTAAAGCTACGGCGTGACAGGTGCAATGGCGGCATGGCGTCGATTCAGGCGATTCGCGACCGGCACGGGGCTCAGTCCGGCCGATCGTGCAGGACATCCTCTAGCGCTGGGAACGGTGCGACCAGCCGGCGAGCAGCACGTGGCTGTTGACGCCGGGGTTGGTTGACAACTGGTTGCCGTTCGAGAAGTGCTGAAAGCGGTACGAGACCACGACGCTATCCCGTGGTGAGGTGTGCCAGCGCACTCCCCCACCCCAGTGCGCCGTGAAGTTCACATTTTTGGTGCCCTCGGGAAGTGGATCGGTCGTCCACAACCCGCCCATCGATAACTCGGCGAATGCCGACCACCGCCGCAGCGGCAGGAAGTTCCACCGCCACACCACCGGCGCGAACCCAACGCCGTAGGTCTGCGTCGGCTCGAACTGCACGAGCAACGGCGTACCCTCGGCGGCCCACGCGAAGCAGCCGCGCAACCAGCCGGGGCCATGGGGCCGGGTCAACGACCGGCCCCACGACACCGTTTGCACACCGTAGGTGCGATCGGCGGCGGATTGAAACAGCGCCACGCTACGCGCGGCACCGGCCGACACCAGCCACTCCGACCGCCACTCGCCAGTCAGGCCAGGCTGCAGGCACGTGGCAACCGGCGTCATCGCCAGTTGCATGGCCACAAGTACCGACAGCAGCATCAGTTGCCCGACACCCGTTCGGCGAACGTGATCAAGTGCCCGTCCGGGTCGGTGACCGCGAACTCGCGCATGCCGTAGAACTGGGTCTTGAGCGGCATCATCACGGTGGCCTTCGGCGCGACCGCGTCATGCAAGGCGTCGACGTCAGTGACGGTGAAGAACATGGTCGCCGTGCCTCCGGGCGGCGTTGCCGCCATCGCCGGGAAATCAGCCACCACCACCGTCACATCATTAAGGAACACGGGGACGCCGTCGCGTTCAAGACCGACAAACACGTATGGTGGGGCGTCAGGCACGCTCATGCTGATGGTGAAGCCCAGCACATCGCGATAGAACGCCAGGCTGGCCGCCAGGTCACGACAGACGAGGTTGGGGGTCACGGACAAAAACATCAGGTTCTCCAGACGCCAAGGGCTTGGGTGCTCACCCAGTGCATTTTAGGCACTTTAGGCACATTCGCCAGCCCAGATACCCCTGTTTTTGCTGCTATGCTCCGGGTTATGGCACGCGGGTGGGAAAGTAAGTCGATCGAGTCGCAGCAGGACGAGGCGGGCCGCAAGACTGCAAGCGGCCCGGACTTGACGCCCGAGCAGCGGACCAACCTCCAGCACAAGGCTGGGCTGCAACTGGCGCTGGCCGAGACCCAGGCCCAAATGGGCGCCGCCTGCCGCCCAGCCCACCGGGAAATGCTCAAGTTGCGCCTCGAGGCGATCCACGTTCAACTGAAAGACTTGTGACTACGGGATGAATTTGCTAAGCTAGCCGCCCAAGCTAAAACCAAACCAACATTCCACATCCACGTTGGATTTGAACACAAACACTCCATTGCCTTCAGCCGTCACCCGTTAGAGTTCACCAGTGCCACCAGTCCGATTGTTCGTGGGCAATTTGCCCTACCAGGCGACCGAAGACGACCTTCGAACGCATTTTGCGCAGGTCGGCGCACCCACCCAGATCGTCCGTCCGCTCGACCGTGAAACCGGCCGCGCGCGCGGGTTTGCATTTGTGGAGTACGCCGAGCGCGCCCCCGCCGAAGCAGCGGTCAAGCAGTTTGATGGCCAGCTCTTCATGGGCCGTCCGCTCGCGGTCAGCGAAGCCCGCGCCCGAGAGGCTGGCGGACCGCCGCGGCCAAGCGGCGGCTTTGGTGGTCCCCCACGCCCGGGTGGCTTCAGCGGCGGAGGCGGCTTCAGTGGTGGTGGTGGTGGGTTTAGCGGCCCACGCCCAGGCGGCGGCTTCGGCGGCCCGCCCCGGCCCGGCGGCTACGGCGGCGGCGATGCCACCGGCGGCGCCAAGAACTTTGGTCCCCCGGCCCCGCCGAAGGACAAGAAAAAGCCCTTCGCGAAGAAGGAAGACAAGCCGCGTGGCCCCATTCCGACCAAGTTCACGGGTCGCATGTACGACCTGGATGACTCGGAAGACGACGCCAACGACGCGCTGCCCGACTTCATGAAGCACGACGATCCGGACCCGGATGCCACGCCAGACGCGCCCGACGCACCTGACGCACCCAATGCACCTGATGCACCCGGAAGCGACGACGGAGACGACAAGGAGTAACGAGTCATGCCGAAGCGCGAGGACGTCATCCTCTTCAGCGGCGGTGCCCAGGGCGCCGAAGCCGAGTTTGGTGCATGTGCGGAGCGCTTCGGAATCGAGGAGGTGAACTTCTCGTTCGACGGCCATCGGCCCGTCCGTACTCGCGGCCTCCGCATCCTGAATCACGAAGAGCTCTACGCCGGCGAGGTCAGCCTCGCCTACGTCTCGCGGCTGATGAACCGCCGCTATCCCGATACCCCGACCTTCCGCAAAATCCTCCAGAGCATCTGGTATCAGATCAATCACGGCCAGGAGACCTACGTGATTGGCACCATCCAGCCGGATCAGACCGTGCGCGGCGGCACGGGATGGGGAGCCGAGTTCGCCAAGCTCTGCAACAAGCCCCTGTACGTGTTTGACCAGGACCGCAGCCACTGGTTCGAGTGGGATGGCGATGCCTCGAAGTGGACTGAGCGCAGCGGCAGCCAGGAGCCGGTGATTACGCACGTCCACTTCAGCGGCACCGGCACGCGCACGGTCACTGCCGCCGCACGGCAGGCCATTGACGGCCTGTTCGCTCGGTCGTTCTAGTTCAGTGCCACCCCTGGACGGGGGCCGCGGGCAGCAGGGTCTGGTTGGCGAGCGGGGTCGCGGTTCTCCATCACCCACGGTATTCTGTGGGGGCTCATTCTTCACGCCGCGCTCCAGCCTGGGGGCTGGCTGCCGTGTCCATCGCGCTGCTGGTCATCGAACATGCCCACTGATTCACCCATTCTTGCTGCCACCATCGACGAGTTCCAGAAGATCAAGAAGCTGGCCGACAAGGCGATCGAACAGCTGTCGGATGAACAGCTCCGCGTCGCGATCGATCCTGACGCCAACAGCGCCGCGGTGATCATGCGGCACATGGCCGGGAACATGCGGTCGCGCTGGGTCGACTTCATGACCAGTGACGGCGAGAAGCCGAGCCGGATGCGCGACCAGGAGTTCGAGGATCCCGCGCAAACGCGCGCGGAACTGATGGCCGAGTGGGAGCATGGCTGGCAGTGCGTGTTCACCGCGCTGACGCCACTGACCGACGCCGACCTGCAGCGCACGGTGATCATTCGCGGCGAACCGCACTCGGTCTACAAGGCCATGAGCCGGCAGGTGACCCACTATGCGGGCCATGCCTACCAAATTCTGTTCCTGGCCAAGCACCTGCTGGGCCCAGGCTGGAAGACGCTGTCGATTCCGCGCGGCCAGTCCGAGGAATTCAACCGCCGCATGCTCGCCAAGCTTAGAACCGGGCACTGATGTTGCGCTGGGGCATTCTCGGCACGGCGCGAATCAATCGGCGCCTCATCCCAGCGTTCCGGGTCGCGACGCGAAGTGAGTTGGTGGCGGTCGCCAGCCGAACGCGTGCCAGGGCCGACGCCTACGCCGCTGAATGGCAGATCCCGCGCGCGTTCGAGGGCTACCAGGCGCTGCTGGACGACCCGGCGATCGACGCGGTTTACCTTTCGTTGCCCAACAGCCTGCACGTGCCGTGGACGCTGGCGGCGGTGGCCGCCGGCAAGCATGTGCTGTGCGAAAAACCCATGGCATTGCTCGCCGCCGACATCGACCGCATTCACACAGCCGCAACGGCGGCCAAGGTCGTCGTCGAAGAAGGCTTCATGTATCGGCACGAGCCATTGACGACGAAGGTGTTGGAGTTGGTGCATGGCGGCGCGCTCGGCACGGTGCGCGCTATTGTTTCGGGCTTCACCTTCTCGCTCACCGACGCGACCAATCCTCGGCTCGACCCGGCGCTTGGCGGCGGCTCACTCTGGGATGTCGGCTGCTATCCCGTCACGTATGCGCGACTGCTGACCGGACGTGATCCCAAGATGGTGTTCGGCTCGGCGCAATGGCATGCGTCAGGTGTGGACGAGGAGTTCATGGGGATGCTGCGCTTCCCTGGCGGCACGACGGCCACGATCTATTCCGGCTTCCGCGCGGCGCTGCGCACGTGGCTCGAGGTGATCGGCAGCGATGGTTCGCTGACCGTGCCCAATCCCTTCAAGCCGGGCATCCGCGAGACCCTGACACTTGAGCGCGATGGCCGCATCGAGGCCATCGCGGTGGCCGGGTCGCCCGAATTGTTCGTGCGACAGGTTGAGCACTTCGCAGCCTCGGTGCTCGACGGCGCGCCGTCGGTCGTGACCCACGCGGACAGCCGCTATGCCGCCGCCACCATGTCGGCGCTGCTCGACTCGGCACGCGGCGCCACGGCGTTGTATCCTGAGTAGGTGGAGACGGCCGCTCCGACGATTTTGTGGCGCCTGTTCAAGGTGGGACGAGAACACGCCCGCGCGGTAATTCTGCCCGGCGGTCCGCCTTACACGCTGGCGTTCTTCTCCGACGAGCAAATGGACCGGGTTGAGAACTTCGACGCCATGGACATTGCGCTGTTCCGCGCGGACGAAATCAAGCAGTCGCTGACCGCCGACGGTTGGCACGAGGAATAAGCAACGCATGTTGACGATCGATAGGCGGCATCGGACGACGGGCGTTCACGTCGGCAACGTCATGGTGGGCGGCGGCGCTCCCGTGGTGGTTCAGTCGATGACCATGACCGACACGGCCGACGCCAGGGGCACCGCGCAACAGTGCATCGAGTTGTGGCAGGCGGGGTCGGAGATGGTGCGGGTCACCGTCAACGTGCCAGAAGCCGCGGCGGCGGTGCCCGAGATCAAGCAGCGCATGCTCGATGCCGGCTGCACGGCGCCGTTGATCGGCGACTTCCACTACAACGGCCACCTGCTGCTCACGCGATACCCAGGCGCGGCGCGCGCGCTCGACAAGTACCGCATCAATCCCGGCAACGTCGGCACCGGCACGCGCCGTGATGAACAGTTCGCGACCATCTGCCAGGTGGCCATCGAACACGGCAAGCCCGTGCGCATCGGCGTCAACGGCGGCTCCCTCAACCAGGAGCTGGTCATGGCGAAGATGCAGGAGAACACCGACCGCAACCTCGGCAAGGAGTCGGACGACATCATCAGCGAATGCATGGTGCTGTCGGCGGTGCAATCGACCGAACTCGCCATGGCGACCGGGCTCCGGGCGGATCAGATCATCATCTCGTGCAAGCTGTCGCGGCCGCGCCACCTGATCGAAGTCTATCGCGCGCTGGCGAAACAGACCACGCAGCCGCTGCATCTCGGATTGACCGAAGCCGGCATGGGCACGAAGGGCCTGGTGTGGTCGTCCGCCGCCATGGGCGTGCTGCTGGCCGAGGGCATTGGCGACACCATCCGCGTGTCACTGACGCCCAAACCCGGCGGCGACCGACGCGAAGAAGTGTACGCGGCGTGCGAGTTGCTGCAGTCACTGGGCCTCCGCACCTTCGCGCCCAGCGTCACCGCCTGCCCGGGCTGCGGCCGGACAACCAGCTCGACGTTCCAGGAATTGGCCGAGTCGGTGCAAGCCTACATTCGGGCACAGATGCCCACCTGGAAGAGGACCTACGAGGGTGTGGAGTCGCTGACGCTGGCCGTGATGGGCTGCGTCGTGAACGGCCCCGGCGAATCGAAGGCTGCCAATATCGGCATCTCCCTGCCCGGCACCGGTGAAGCCCCCAACTGCCCGGTGTTCATCGACGGCGTCCACGCCACGACGCTCAAGGGGACCTATGACGAGCTCGCCCTCGCCTTCCAACAGTTGCTGGACGACTACGTCGAGCGCAAGTATCCGAAGAAGGCGTCGTTCGTAGAGGCGGGTCTTTAGACCCGCCTGTGTCGATGATGACCATTCGCCCCGCGCAACCTGCCGACCGCGATTTCGTCCTGTCCATGGCCGATCGGCTCGTCTCGTTCGACGTGCCGGCGTTCCGCACGAAGGCTGAACTGGCCGAGGGGGACCGGCGCGCTCTCGCCGCATGGTTTGACCGCCCGCAGGACGATAGTCTCGCCGAAGCAC
>CAMBHC010000156.1 GCA_945866285.1 Candidatus Sulfopaludibacter sp. SbA3
TGCCGCGGGCCTTCTCGTCTTTCGTCATCGACCCGACGAGATTGAGCCCGCCGCGCACCTTGAACGCGCCCGTCGGGTTGTGATTCTCGTGCTTCACCCACATCGACAGGCCAGTGGCCTCGTCCAGCAGCGGATGCTTGAGCAGCGGCGTCGGCCGCAGATGAGGCGCGATGCGTTCGCGGGCGGCGTAGACGTCGTTGAGTGTCGGCGGAAGCATGGTCATTCGGAGCCTTGGCGCTCGTTATACCACGCGGCATTCACTTTCACGGCGACGTCGGGACGATCGGAGATCACGCCGTCGACACCCCAATCGAGCAGGCGGATGATGTCCGCTTGGTCGTTGACCACCCACACCTGGATCACCTGTCCCTCGTTGTGAACCTGGTCGATGAAGGTGGGCGTGACCACGCGCAGGCGGCCGGCGCGCTCGGGAACCTGGAAGGCGGCGTACGGCCGCGGACCAATCCACGGCCAGCTCACCCACGAGCGATGCAACGCCCAGCGTGCCTCGGGTTGCGAGGCGCTGGTCACGATCTCGCGCGCCTCCTCGCGCATCGTCACGATCGAACGCTGGTGGAACGAGCCGACGCACACGCGCTCAACCGCACCGGCCGCGCGGACGTCCTTCGCCACCGCCCGCGCCAACGCCGGCTCGGCGCCTTTCATCTCGATGATGACGCGCGTATCGCGATGCCGGGCCAGTACGGCCGCCAGCGTCGGCACGCCGATCCCCCGGCCTCGGAAGGGGTGGCTGCCGTCGCGCTCGAAGCGATAGCCCGCGTCGACGTTCGCCAAATCATCAGCCGTGAAATCGCGGACCGGGCCGGTGTGACCGGTGGTGCGATCGAGCGTCTTGTCGTGGATCACGACCGGAATGCCATCGGACGACAGCTGCACGTCGAGCTCCAGGCCGTCGGCGCCCAGGGCGAGGCCGTTATCGAGCGCGACCATCGTGTTCTCTGGAGCGAGCCGGGCGCCGCCGCGGTGGGCAAACACCAGCGGCCGGGGCGATGCAAACACGGACACTCGCGTATGGTCGCATGAGGTCACGACAAACCTAAAGGTTTGTCGCCACGCACTGGACCGTCGCGGACGCCAAGCGAGTCATAATAGACAATATGCCGTCCTCGCCACGCATTGACACCCTCGGACAACTGAAAGCGGCGATTGCGAGAGGAGACGTGCGCCGGCGTCCCGTGCGTGACGAAGTTCGCGAAAACCTCGCCGACCGACTCCGCCGCAAGGAGACGCTGTTCCCCGGCATCATCGGCTACGACGACACCGTCGTCCCGCAGCTGGTCAACGCCGTACTGGCAAAGCACCACTTCATCCTGCTGGGCCTGCGCGGCCAGGCGAAAACGCGCATCCTGCGCGCGCTCACCACGCTACTCGATGAGTGGCTGCCGGTCGTTCCCGGCAGCGAGATCAACGACGACCCGGTCGCGCCGCTGTCGGCGTTTGGCCAGGCCAAGGTCAAGGCCGAGGGCGATGACATGCCCATCCGCTGGCTGCACCGGGATGCGCGCTACGTCGAGAAGCTGGCGACGCCCGACGTGACCATCGCCGACATGATCGGCGACATCGACCCGATCAAGGCGGCCAAGGGCGGCCTGCAGCTCGGCAGCGAACTGTCGATGCACTTCGGCCTGCTGCCGCGCGCCAACCGCGGCATTTTCGCCATCAACGAGCTGCCCGACCTGGCCGGCAAGATCCAGGTCGGCCTGTTCAACATCCTGCAGGAGGGCGACGTCCAGATTAAGGGCTATCCCATCCGCCTGCCGCTGGATGTCCTGATCGCGTTTACGGCCAACCCCGAGGACTACACCGCTCGCGGCAAGATCATCACGCCGCTGAAAGACCGCATCGGCGCGGAGATTCGCACGCACTACATGCAGAACCGCGTCGACGCGATTGAGATCACCTCGCAGGAAGCGTGGGTCGAGCGTGGCGGCGCCATCGAGGTCCCACGGTTCGTGCGCGAAGTGGTCGAGGAAGTAGCCTTCCAGGCCCGCGGCGAACGCAAGGTCGACAAGCGATCGGGCGTCAGCCAGCGGCTGCCCATTAGCGTGCTGGAAACCACCGTCTCGAACGCCGAGCGGCGGGCGCTCGCGACCGGAGAAACGCCGACGGTGGCGCGGGTCACCGACATCTACGCCGCGCTGCCCTCGATGACCGGCAAGTTCGAACTGGAATACGAAGGCGAGTTAAAGGGCGCCGATCAGGTGGCACGCGACCTGGTGCGTTCGGCCGTGTCCCAGGTCTTTGACGGCTACGTGCGCGACAGCGACCTCAAGCCGGTGATCGAGTGGTTCGAGCTCGGCGGCGCGCTCAGCCTGTCGGACACGACCTCGTCTGCTGACCTGGTGTCGCAGGCCAAGCCCGTTCAGGGTCTGATGGAGCTGGTCACGCTGGTGGGCATCGCGCCCGACGCACCGGTCCCCGTGCTGGCCGCCGGCATCGACTTCGCGCTCGAAGGGCTCTACTCGCACAAGAAGATCAGCCGCAACGACGAGCGCGGCTATCACGCCACTGAGCCGGTCCGTCGCCCCCAGCCGCAGCAGTCGCGCACGGCGGTGCTGACGCCGGATGATTTTGACGACGACAGCCCGACGGGGAAGAAGAAGAAAAAGTATTACAACTAGGCGACGGCTAAAGCCATCGCCCTCCGGTGTTCCGTGCCATCGCCCTCCGAGCGTTCGGAGAGCGGCGGCTTTAGCCGCCGCTGCAATACATGAAATACAAATACACGAAATACGCCCCCAACCCGCTGGACGACTTGGACATGGATGAACTCATGTCGAAGTTGTCGGACCTGCTGATGTCGAGCGGGTTTGGCAACCCGCGCGACACCGGCGACGACAGCGACCAAACCATGCAAGCGCTGCACGATGCCATTCTCGAGGCACTGTTCAACGGCGGCGTGCTGCCGGAAGACACGCTCGAGAAAATGTTCGGCGACCAGGCCGAAGGCAGCGAGCAGGAGATGCGCGATCAGCTGGAGCAGCTGATCCAGCAGATCATCGAGCGCATGAAGGAGTCCGGCTACATCACGGCTCCGCCCGATCTCGACCCCGAGAAGGCGCGCCGCGCCCAGGGCGGTGGCGGCGACGGTGAACCGGGCGAGGTGAAGTTCGAGGTCACCGACAAGGCGCTGGATTTTCTCGGCTACCGCGCGCTGCGCGATCTGCTCGGCTCCTCCGGCCACAGCAGCACCGGCCGTCACGACACGCGCGACCTGTCCACGGGCATCGAGACCAGCGGCGCGCCCAAGCCGTATGAATTCGGCGACGTGATGAACATCGACGCCACGGCGACCATTCTGAACGCCGTGAAACGCGCGTCGGAAGAGAACATAGAGGCCCGCCTTCACCAAGGCTCCGGCGAGGCAGGCTCTGACGCTGACGGCGCGCCCGCAGTGCACACGTCTGGCATCGACATCGACTACTCGGACCTGATGGTCGCGCAGGGCGAGTACCAAAGCTCATGCGCCACCGTGCTGATGCTCGATTGCAGCCACAGCATGATCCTCTACGGCGAGGATCGCTTCACGCCCGCCAAGCGGGTGGCCATGGCGTTGTCGCATCTCATCCGCACGCAGTACCCCGGCGACACGCTGCATGCCGTGCTGTTCCATGACAGCGCCGAAGAAGTCCCCCTGCGGGAGCTCGGCCGCGTTCGTGTGGGGCCGTACTACACGAACACGCGCGAAGGCCTGCGTGTGGCCCGCCGCATCCTTGAGCGCCAGCGCAAGGACATGCGGCAGATCATCATGATCACCGACGGCAAGCCTTCGGCGTTGACGCAACCCGACGGCAGCATCTACAAGAATCCGTTCGGCCTCGACCCGTTCGTGATTGGCGAGACCCTGTCAGAGGTGTCGGCATGCGCCAAGGCGGGCATCATGATCAACACCTTCATGCTCGCGCGCGACTACGACCTGGTGGCGTTCGTCCGCCGCGTCGCCCAGATGTGCCGCGGCAAGGCCTACTTCACCACGCCCTACACGCTCGGTGAGTACGTCCTGATGGACTACATGGACAAGAAGACCAAGACGATTCACTGACCATGTTCCCATCGTCGTTGCCGATCTTTCCGTTGCCGACCGTCGTTCTCTTCCCGAACGTCTTTCTGCCCCTGCACATCTTCGAGCCACGCTATCGGCAGATGACGGCTGACGCGTTGGCCGGCGATCGCCTGATCGGCATGGTGTTGCTGCGCCCGGGACACGCCGCCGACTACGAGGGGCGCCCGCCGGTGTACGGCGTCGGCTGCACAGGGCTGATTACGCACGCCGAGAAACTGGACGATGGACGGTTCAACCTGGTGCTCAGGGGGTTGGATAAGTTCACGATTCTTGGTGAGGAAGATCCAGCCGTCGGCCAGCTCTATCGCCACGCCATCATCTCGCCGATCGACGAAACGATCCCGCAGGCTGACCGAGCCCCTTTGAAGGACGCCCGCCACAAGCTCCAGGAGCTATTGGAGCCGTTGTTCGAAGGAACGATGGAGAGCCGCCTGCCGCAGAACATGCCGGACGATGACCTGATCAACGCGCTGGCGCAGTACCTGGATTTCGACCCGCTGGAGAAGCAGGCGCTGCTGGAACGCCTGGGCCCCCTCGCCCGCTGCCAGTCGATGATCGAGTTGCTGGAGATGAAGGCCCTGGTGAAGAATTCCGCCGGCGACGCCGGCCTGGTGCATTGATGTAGTGTCCGCCTTTCGGCGGATGGTGCCCACCACACAGGCCGCGCGTAGTCAGTTCGAATTCGACACCCAGGCCATATCGCCATTTGCCTTGGTTTTGTCATCGGCAGTCCATCGAAACGCCACACATCCGTCGTCTAGTGAAGTAGCGCACACGCACAACGCTGGCGCCGCCAGATAGCGCTCCGTCCGCACCACTCTGGCCGTGGTCTACTCCGAAGTCACGTATTGAGGCTTCCCATTGAAAGGCGACTGATGACTCATATGCGTTCAGGCGGGATCGTGGCGGTGTTGCTCGTGGCGGGAATGATGGTGTCTGGAGGGTGCGCCTCATCAAGTCCGACCGGTCCGACCACGACAACGGCGACGACCGATCCGGCATCGAGTTTCTGTCAGGCCCTCAAGCAGGCGAGCGGGGCAGACCTGGCTCTGACGTCCAAAGCAGCGTGGGACCTTCGCCTCGCGCTCACGGCCGCGCTCGTGGCGCTCGCGCCCCCCGCGCAGCAAGCCAACGCCCAGGTCTACCTGCAGCTTGTCGCAGACCGCGTGAAACTGGCGTCACAGTACAACTACGTGTCGGTTCAGCAGTTGCCGGAGGACGTGCGAAACAAGTTCATTGCTGACCACCAGAGTCAGCAAGCACAATCCAACATCTTCATCGACTACGCCACGACCACGTGCAACATGGGGTAGGGAACGGCGAGCTAGGGAGGGGCGTGAATCCCAAGTCGATCCCGACATGCGGTGTTTCGCCCCCCGTTCCACGCGCTGAGGCATCTCGCCGTCGGATAGCTTGTCGGCCGCAGCCTTGGCGAAGGTGGGAGCGCGAGCGCAGGCGGGACTGAAGTGCCGCCTGCGCGGAGACTATTTTTTGAGAGCGCCGCGGAGTTGATCCGCGAGCGAGCCGATGCCGCCGGAAGGCGCGGCGACCTGGCGTTCGCGATACTCCTTCACTTCATCGACCTTCTTGCCATCGCGAACTTCCGCGCCGTCCTGGACCATGCCTACGCCGATGCGCTTCTTGTCCAGATCGATGGCGAGGACCTCAAACGGTGCCGTCTGCCCCACCGCGATCGACTTGGCCCACGCGTCGGCGCGGCCGGTCGGGGCAAAGGTCGAGAAGTGCGCCAGCGCTTCGACACCGGGCTCGAGCTCCACGAACGCACCGAAGTCGGCGATGCGCGTGATGCGGCCGGTCTTGACCTGTCCCACTTCGTAGCTGGCTGCGGCCGCAACCCATGGATCGGCCATCAACTGCTTCAGGCCCAGCGCGATGCGCTCGCCATCGGCCTCGATGCGCAACACCCGGACGGTGATCTCTTCGCCGACTTTGACGACGGACGAGGGGTCGGTGACGCGTGACCAGCCCATCTCAGAGACGTGAAGCAGGCCCTGCACGCCGGCGCCGAGGTCGACGAAGGCGCCGAACTCGCGGACCGAGGCCACGCGACCGGTCACAACGGAACCAACCGCGATCGACTTGCGGAGCTCGACGGCGCCGGCCTTTTGCTCTTCTTCGAGCAGCGTGCGTCGCGACACCACCAGGTTCTTGCCGCCGTCCTTGAACTCGATGATGCGGAAGGCGTAGGTCTTGCCAACGTGCTGCGCCGGGTCGGCGGTGCGGATGGTGTCGATCTGCGAGAACGGGCAGAACCCGCGTTGGCCGGCGAGGCGGACTTCGTAGCCGCCCTTCACCTCGGCCTCGACCTTGCCCTCAACCGACAGGCGCGCCTGGTAGGCATCCTCGAGCTGGCGCAGAGTCGCCGCCCCCCGGATGCCCTTGCGAGACAGCGTAATGCCCTTGTTGGTGCCAACGACGATAGCCTGGACGCGGTCGCCGACCGCGAACTCGAGGGCATCCTCGTGGTCTTTCAGGTCAGCCGTCTCGATCACGGCCT
>CAMBHC010000157.1 GCA_945866285.1 Candidatus Sulfopaludibacter sp. SbA3
GTCGGTCAGACCCATGTTCGTCCAGGTCGCGCCGGCGTCGAGGGACTTGTACACGCCGAACCCGGCGTACGAACTGCGGGCCATCAACACTTCGCCTGTGCCGACCCACACCACGTTGGGCTCGGAGGGTGCGACCGCGATGGAACCGATCGAGGTGGTGGCTTCCTTGTCGAAGATCGGCGTCCACGTGGTGCCGTTGTTGATCGACTTCCACACCCCGCCAATGCCGGCGCCGGCATAGATAGTTGAGGTCCGGCCCGGAGCGACGGCGACAGTTTCGATGCGCCCGCCCTGCAGCCGGGGCCCAACCGCGCGCCAGGCCAGATTGGCGACCGGCGACTCACGCGCCATTTGCTGATGGCGCGCCCAGGCGTCACGTCGGGCGTCTGCGCTGGTTGCCGCGACCGGGAGACTGCCGCCGGGCCCGGTGCCTGGCGCCTGTTCGACGTCCACGGGCTGCAGGCTCCCGTGTGCGGCGGCAATGCCGGTGGCGGCGAGCACCACGGCGACGATCACGGGAATTCGCATGGTGCATCGTAACAAAGTGGTGGCCCAGGTCCTTGGTGACCCCTCGGCCGTCCCAGTATCTAGGCGGTCGGATCGGAACCAGACGCGCGCGCCAGCGCCTCGACTGCCGCGCGCTCGAGACGAACATGCCGTCCGGCCTTGACCGGATCGAGCGTGCCTTCGGCGACCAGCTTCTCGATGCCTTCGAGCGTGGTACCCAGGCGCGCGGTGGCCTCTTCGACGGAAATCAGGCGCGGCAGTAGCTCGACTTGTTCGACTCTGTTGCGGCCGCTGCCCTTGGCGCGAACCAACGCCGCCTCGGCCTCAACAATAAAGCGTTCGTGATCGATCGGTTCGCCTTCGAGCGCACGGGCGCTGGTGACCGCGACGCTCACGGTGACGGCGGCCCGCTGATCGGTACGGTAATCGCGGAAGGTCAGGCGATCTTCGACCATCACGCGCGTGCGGTCAGCCAGCGTCAGCGCGTCGGCCGGAGTGGTCTCCGGCAGCAGCACCGCGATCGTGTCCTCAGCATAGCGAACCACCCAGTCATGCTGGCGGAAGTAGGTACGCAGCAGGATACCCATGCGCTCCAGGATGCGATCGCCGACGCCGTAACCGTGCGCGCGGTTGATTCCAGACAGGTCGTCGACGTCGATCAGCATCATCGACAGCCAGTGCTCGAAGCGCTCCGCCCGGCAGCATTCTTTGGGCAGCACGGCGTCGAGCACCGGGCGCGTGTGCAGGGTGGTGAGCGAGTCTTCGATGGACGACCGCACCGGCATGGACACGGACCGCGTCGTCCAGGCCGCCAACAGATCGAACGCCGCCCGCCGCACGATCTGGGTGGCTTGCGGCCAGGGCTCGGTGCTGGCGCCAACGCGCTGGTCGAGTGACAACTCGTCGATCGCCGTGCCCATCGCGATGTGCACGAACAGGAACAACTGCTCGGGCGACATCTCGCGCTCGGCCACGACCGTTGCCAGTTCGCTGATCCCGGCACCGCGCGAGTCGAGCCGGCCCTCAATGACCGCGTCGCACAGCAGCCGCGTCGTGAGGTTGCCAAGGCGCACGCAATAATCGGCATCCAGCCGGCGCGAACCGCTCGACAGCGGAAACGTCGCGACTGTGTCGGCGACGATGACGTCTCGGCGGTCGGCCAGCAGATTGGCAACGTGCCGCCGCAGGTCGAAATCGATCCCGGCGTTGGCGACGCTGTCTTCGCGGTGCATATCCACGCTTATCTACTGCACAGCGTAACTCCTGTAGGTCCTATGGCGGCAAGCCCTCTTGGCCGAAAGAGTTAGGGAATGTACCAACGAGGGTCACGGCATGCGTGTAATTGCACAGACTCGCCGCCAATGGCGCGGCTGTGGTTGCGCCGGTCGTTCGCCCTTTCTATGATGGCGACTGCTACCGACGGATTTGGATCCGCCGGGCGCGAAGGGAACGATGCGCAAGAAGCTTGGTGAGTGCCTGATTCAGGCGGGCCTCATCACTGACGAGGACCTGCAATCGGCGTTGGCCGAACACAAGCGTACGGGCGAGCGGCTCGGCGCGGTACTCGTGCGCCTGAACCTCGCGACGGAGCGCCAGATTGCCAAGGCCCTGGCCTATCAACTGGGCTTCCCGTACCTGAATTTGTCAGAGAATCCGCCCGAGGCTGCCGCCGTGATCCTGATCGCCAAGGACGTCGCGTTGAAGCGGTCGTGCGTCGCGGTTCGGCTGGACAAGAACCTGCTGACCGTGGCCATGGCCGACCCCCTGCTGTTCAGCCTCGTGCAGGACCTGGAATTCCAGACCGGCTATCGCATCAAGCAGGTCGTGGCGACCCGCGCCGACATCCTCGAGGCGATCGCCGCCGGTTATCCCGACAAGGCGCTGATGCGCACCTCCGGTGCGCAAGGCGGCAGCGTGCCGGCGCCGCGTCAGGCCCCTCGCGACCACCAGCCCGGCACCGAGTCGTCGTTGATGCGTCGTCCCGACGACGACGGCTACGAGCCGATCGCCGGCCTGAAGGAACGTAGCGAAGCCGCGCCGATCATCGACCTGGTCGACCTCGTGGTGAAGAGCGCCATCAAGGCCGGCGCCAGCGACGTGCACGTCGAGCCCATGGAAAAGGGCGTGCTGATCCGGCATCGCCTGGACGGCCTGCTGAAAGAAGTGATGGACCTGCCCAAGTGGGTCCACGAAGGCCTGATCGCGCGCCTGAAGATCATGGCCGGCATGGACATCGCTGAGAAGCGGTTGCCGCAGGACGGCCGTGTCCGGGTCGCCACCGAGGACGGCAAGGACGTCGACTTCCGCGCCTCGACCCTGCGCACGCTACACGGCGAGAAGATGGTGCTGCGCGTCCTCGACCAGAACCGCGGCGTGCCGCCGCTCGAGGAACTCGGCTTCTCGGCCGCGGCGCTGAACGACCTGCGCGGCTTCCTCAAGTTCCAGCACGGCATGATCCTCGTGGTCGGCCCCACCGGCAGCGGCAAGACCACCACGCTGTGTTCGGCGCTGATGGCCGTGCAGTCGGAACGCACCAACGTCATCACGATTGAAGACCCGATCGAGTACCAGCTGCCGGGCATCAATCAGACGCAGGTCAACGAGAAGATCAAGCTGACTTTTGCCAGCGCGCTACGCTCGATACTGCGCCAGGACCCCGACGTGATCCTGGTCGGCGAAATCCGCGACAACGAAACCGCCCGCATCGCCATGCAGGCGGCCCAGACCGGCCACCTGGTGCTGACCACGCTCCACACCGACGATGCGCCGTCGGCGGTCACGCGCCTCACCGACATCGGCGTCGAGCCGTACGTGATTGCGTCGGCCACCATCGGCGTCGTCGCGCAACGCCTGGTGCGTCGCTTGTGCACCGCCTGCCGCCGCCAGTACACGCCAGGCCCTGACACCCTGCGCGCCCTCGGGATTAGTGAAGCGGATGCCGCGAACATCCCGTTCTATCGCCCGGTCGGTTGCGACGCCTGCCATCACACCGGCTACAAGGGCCGCATGGGCATTTACGAGGTCATGAAGGTGACCGACCGCATCCGCCGGATGATCGCGCAGCGGGCCTCGGAAGATGCCATCCGGGAAGTAGCGCAGTCGACCGGCATGCTGGCACTGGGTGATGATGCGCTGGCCAAGGTCAAGGCCGGCTTGACCACCGCCGAAGAGTTGCTGCGCGTCGTCACCGAGGTGCGCGAGATACGAAGCGTGTGCCCCGGCTGCAACGGACAGGTGGCGCTCGACTTCGTGGCGTGCCCAGCCTGCGGCCGCCGGCTGAGTGGCGCCTGCCCGGGCTGCGCGCGCAGCCTGCAGCCAGGCTGGACCTTCTGTCCCTATTGCGCGCGTGGCACCGAAGCGCGCAGCGAGCGACGATTGCGCGAGCGGAAAGTGTCGCGTGAGTTACCGCCGGCCATGACCAACGTCACCGAGTTCAAGAAGGGCATGTCCTGAAGAATTACTACGACCTGTTGGGCCTTGAGTCCTCTGCTGATACCGACACCATCAAGAAAGCGTTTCGACGAGAGATTGCCCGCTACCATCCCGACAAGGTGATCCACCTGGGTCTTGAGTTTCAGGAGATGGCGGCGACCCGCGCCGCCGAACTCACGGTGGCATACAAGACGCTCAGCGACCCCGCCACCCGCGAGTCATACGACGCCGTCCTTATTGGCATCGTCACACCCCCAGCCGAGGAGCAGGCGCCACCGCCGCCGCTGCGTGGCGCGGCCGAGTCGCCGGCCGGACCGGCCAGCGAAAGCGACCACGCTGATGTCCAGCCACCGGCAGCCGGCCACCGCCGGTTTGAGTCTGAACGCGCGGATCGCGACAACATTCTCCGTCGAGCGATCGCCGGCAAGGTGCGGGAGGCCGTGGAGACGGTGTTCGGCGCCGTGGAGATGCCCGTGGTGCGCGGGTTTGACACGGCGCTGGTGCCACTGGCCAAGCCCCGCTTCTTGGGCAGCCATCCGCCCCGGGTGCTGGTGAAGGCCGTCGACGTCGTGGATGCCGCGGCGATCGCCGACGCCTGGAATGCCGCGGCCCGGACGACCGTGCATGTCGGCAAGTCCCCGGTCGTGGTGCTGTTGGTTGGGCAACAGCTCGCACGGTCCAGGGACCTGGACCAGGCCCTTGAGGCCGCCGCCCGCCAGCGAAAACCCGCCGAGGGCCCGCCCGAACTGGCGCTGGTCGTGGTCAACGCCAGTGACTGGAAATGCCACTTGCCGGCCGAGGTCCCGGCCGCCGTCCGCAAGCTGATCGACCAGGTTTGCAAGTAAGCGCCCAGGGCCTCGAAACCCCGGGGCTGGTTTCGACGTCTAGGTTGATAGACGATAGACTTCTTATATGCCGCTGATTGAAACCCGAGACTTGTGGAAGACCTATGTCATGGGCGATGAAGAAATTCATGCCCTGCGCGGGGTCTCCATTTCCATTGAGCGCGGCGAGTACGTGGCGATCATGGGCCCCTCGGGCTCGGGCAAGTCGACGCTGATGAACCTGATCGGCTGCCTTGACACCCCCAGTAAAGGGACCTACCTGCTGAACGGCAAGATGGTCAGCGAGATGAACGACAACGAGCTGGCCCGCATCCGCAACGAAGAGATCGGGTTCGTCTTCCAGACCTTCAACTTGTTGCCGCGCGCCTCGGCCCTGCACAACGTGGAGTTGCCGCTGGTGTATGCCGGCATGTCGAAATCGGCGCGAATCGAGCAGGCCAAGGCGGCGATCGAGAAGGTCGAACTGACCCACCGCATGAACCACAAGCCGAACGAGTTGTCAGGCGGTCAGCGCCAGCGGGTTGCGATCGCCCGGGCCCTGGTCAACAACCCGTCGATTCTGCTCGCCGACGAACCGACCGGCAACCTCGACTCGAAGACCGGCGTCGAAATCATGGCGCTGTTCGCCAGGCTGCACCAGGCCGGCAACACCATCATCGTCGTCACCCACGAACCCGACATTGCGGCGTACGCCCATCGCGTGATTGCGATTCGCGACGGTGAGGTCGCCAAGGACGTGCGGCAGGAACCGCACGGTCACGCCGCCGTCCACGAGTAAATAGGGGCTACACCGCGGCGAAATGCCCTTCGGAAATCTGCCGAAGAGGAGCGTCGTGAGACACCAGCGTGGGATCCAGTTCGATCCGGGCACGTGGCGCGTCGGGATCGGTCGCCGGAACAGCCGAAAGCAGCGCCTTGGTGTAGCCATGCTGCGGGTTCGCAAAAATCTCCGGAGTGCCGCCCATCTCCACGATTCGTCCCAAATACATGACCGCGACACGGGTCGAAATGTGCCGCACCAGCCGGAGGTCGTGGGCAATGAACAAGTAGGTGAGCTTGAGTTGCTCTTGCAGGTCCATCAGCAGGTTGATCACCTGCGCCTGAATCGACACATCAAGCGCTGACACCGGCTCGTCCGCGATGATGAACGATGGGTTGAGCGCGAGTGCGCGGGCCAGGCCAATGCGCTGACGCTGTCCGCCGCTGAATTCGTGGGGATAGCGATCGAGGTGCGCGGGATCGAGACCAACTAGCTTGAAGAGATCCGCGACGCGGGCGCGCCGATCCGCCTTCGACCCGATGGCATGAATCACCAGTGGTTCTTCGACGATCGTGAACGCGCGCATGCGCGGATTGAGCGACGAGAACGGGTCCTGGAAGACCATCTGCATGTCGCGCCTGGCGGCGCGCATTTCCGAGCTCGAGTAGCCCAGCACGTTTTTGCCGCGGAACAACACTTCGCCAGAGGTGGGTTCCACCAGTCTCAGCATGCAGCGGCCGGTCGTGCTCTTCCCGCTGCCCGACTCGCCGACCAGTGCGAACGTCTCTCCCTCGTTCACCACAAAACTGACATCGTCCACGGCCTTGACGTAGGTCTTGGCGCGGAACAGGCCGCCACCCCGTTCGAAGTGTTTGACGAGGTTCTTGACCTCAACCAGTGGCGTCATGGCTGGCCCCCGTGCAGGTAGCAACAGACAGAGTGTTCGCCAGACCCAGCCAACCCTGAAGGGTTGCCTCCACGTAGAGGCGGGTCTTCGGACCCGCCTG
>CAMBHC010000158.1 GCA_945866285.1 Candidatus Sulfopaludibacter sp. SbA3
TTGAAGAGACTGCGTAATCGGTTGGGCTTACGGGCGGGCGCCGAAGCGTCCCGACCGTGCCGCTGGGCGGCGTCCGGGTCCACCGGACCCCTGACGCGCCCCCGAACGGGGTCCACTGGACCCACGGTTGTTCCTGCCGCCCTGGTGACGGCGGCCTGCTTCCGGCAACGCTTCGTGCGACGAAGCGGTCACCGGGAATCCTTCAATCACGACATGCTCCACCGGCGTCGGCAGCAGGCGCTGAATGCTCTGCATCAGGCCGCGGTCGTCCGGTGACACCAGTGACACCGCGCGACCGGCCACGCCGGCGCGGCCGGTGCGGCCGGCACGGTGAATGTAGTCCTCTGCCACCAGCGGCAGATCGAAGTTCACGACCAACGGCAACTGGGGAATATCGAGCCCACGTGCCGCGATGTCGGTGGCCACCAGCACGCTGACGTGACCGGCCTTGAAGTCGCTGAGCGCCTTGGTGCGCGCGCCCTGGCTCTTGTTGCCGTGGATCACGGCTGCCTTGACGCCGGCGCGCTCGAGGTACTGCCCCACCCGGTTCGAGCCGTGCTTGGTCTTGCAGAACACCAGCGCCTGCCCGGTCGGCTTCTGCTGCAGGATGTGCGTCAGCAGATCGCCTTTGCGCTGATCCGACACCGGATGCACCCGGTGCGTGACCGTCTGCGCCATGATCTGGCCTTCCGACACATCCACCCGCTGCGGGTCGCGCGTGAAGTCGGCCGAGAGCCGGACGACGTCCTGCGAGATCGTCGCGGAGAAGAGCAACGTCTGGCGCTCGCGCGGCAGCACCTTCAGAATGCGGCGCAGCGGCGGCAGGAAGCCCATGTCGAGCATGCGATCGGCTTCATCGAGCGTCAGGATCTCGATACCCGACAGGTCAACCGTGCGCTGCTCCATGTGATCGAGCAGCCGGCCCGGTGTCGCAACTATGATGTCGACGCCACGCTGCAGGTCGCGCTTCTGCGGGACGATCGAGACACCGCCAAAGATGGCGGTGACGCGCATGTTCGCCGGCACGCCATACGTGGTCAGCGACTTGTGCACCTGGAGCGCAAGCTCGCGGGTGGGCACCAGCACCAGGGCCCGCGGCTTGCGGGTCCCGGCCGGGGCGCCGCCCACGATCTGCAGGCGCTGGATCATCGGCAGACCGAACGCGGCGGTCTTGCCGGTACCGGTCTGCGCGCGTGCGAGCAGATCCTTGCCGGTGAGCACGATCGGAATGGACTTGAGCTGCACCGGTGTGGGCGTGGTGTAGCCCAGTTTGGCGAGCGGATTACAAAGCGAGGGCGTGAGCCCGAGAGACACGAATGGCATAGCGAAGCGCTCCTGATATTGCCTGAGCGTTCCCTAAACCGCACGCAGCAAGCCGACAATTTCTAGCGATACAGCGCCGGATTGGCGCGTTCGGTAGGACGTCCCTCAGCGGGACGCTGTGCATCTGAGCTAACAATACCGAAGGGTGGTAGTCCCGAGGAAATCTGAGGACGGAAGCGCAGTGACTGGTTGAGTATACACCCGATTGGGTGTGCGACCCAACCAGCCACTGAACTGCCGCCTCACACCGCGCCGCTAGAAGCGGAATCCCACCGAGAAGTTGAACTCGCGCGGCGACTGGTAGCTCGCCGGGCTGGTGGGCTGGCCGAAGCTCGGCCCCTTCTTATAGTGCACGCCCTCGACCGGCGTGGTCGTAAACGGGTTGAACGCCGCGAGCGTCGCATCCCCGGTGCGGCTGATGAGTGAGTTATTGAAGCTGTCGACGCGCTGGGTGTTGAAGATATTCGCGACAACGCCGCGGAAGAAGACCTGCGTCTTGCCCAGGCCAGGCACGCCGTGGTTCCACGACAACGACAGGTCGGTGCGCCAGATGCTGTTGTAGTGAAACTCGCCGCGGTCGCTCACGTAGTAGGTGACGGTGGACGGCGGCGTGATGTACCCCGGGTTGGTGACGTACGGGCGGCTGTCAATCGACATGCTGTAGTCGTAGCCCAATCCTGAATCGAGCCGTTGCATGAACCCCAGCGTGGCATTGCCGAGTGCGTCCGGCACCGGCAAGTCATAGCTCCCCCAGAGCCGCACCTTGTGGCGTTGATCGCCATTGGTGTAGCCCGAGGGATAGTTCCAGCTGGCCTCGCGGTACTCCGGATATTCATTGGCGCTGGCGCGGGTCGCGCCGTTGGTCAGGTCTTCGCCTTCCACGCTGCCGCGGGCGAACGACACCATCCAGTTACCACTGAGCCGCAGGCCCTTGGTCGCGCGGTACTCGAACTGAATGCTCGTCCCGAGATAGTCGCGCTCGACGCTGTCGGTGTTGTCGACCATCGTCAGGTTGAACGGGGTCCCCGTCCGCGGGTCGGTCACGACCCCGGTCGAGCGATCGACGAAATTGCCATAGAAGCCGGCGTACTTGCGATAGACGAAGTCGAGACGGACCGCGCCCTTGCCGCCCATCTCGTGGGCGAGGCCGGTCATGACCTCGTTGGTGTTGGCCGACTGGATGTCGGCTCTCACGGCCGTGTTCACGCCAGGTACCGTCGGTTGGTTGCGGGTGGCGCGACTGGTCCCGCCGTTGGCATTGAACCAGTCAAAGAGAACCTGGAGCGCCTGCTGGGAGTTGAGATACGGCGCGGCGCCGACGTTGACGCTCGGCCCGGCGTAAAAGTAACTGAAGGAAGCCTGGCGGCCGGCCGCCGATGATGCGTCGGCAATCTGGGTATTGAACGCCGCCACGTAGTGGGCATAGCCGAAGTTGGCGATCCATTTGCCGTCACCCGCCATGTCGTAGGTCGCCCCCAGGCGCGGGCTGAAGCGAGCGTCGTTCCCCACCTGCTTGGCGCCCTGGTCGAACGTGCTGTTCTTGTCGTAACGCAGTCCGAGGTTCAGGGTCAGCCGGCTGTTCATGCGCCAGACGTCGTTGAAGAACCCCGAGTAGGTTCGCAGGTTGTTGCCCTTGGTCTCTTCGAACACGGGTAGCCACTCGACGTAGGTTGAGGTCCCGGTCTGGAACACCGGGTAGATCGTCTGGCCGTCGATGATCGAGGTGGTCGCCTGCACGCGGAAGTTACTGGCCGACGAGTTCTGGTTGTTCTCGCGCATCTCGTTGAAGACATCGAACCCGGCGACGATGTCGTGTGAGCCAAGATTCCTGGTCGACAGGAAGTAGTTCGCCTTGGCATAGCCATCGACGTTGTCCTTCAGGTCCACGGCGTTGGGACACACGGCGCAGAAGGTGGGCGCGCTGAAGCGGGCCTGGCCACGCGACCGATCCCAGATCGGCGTGCCCTTGAGCAGGTCCAGAAACCGCGAGCCGGTGCCGGTCGTGTCCATGACGCGCTGGGAGTACTGGCCTTCAATGAACAGGTTGCTCTTCAACACCGCCTGGTAGTTGCCGGCGAGCAACGATTCGTCGATGGCGTTGTCGTACAAGCTGGCCGCGTCCATGACGGTGCTGAAGCTGTTGTTGCCGGTGGCCAGGGTCTTCTTGAGGTATGACACCTTCACCGTGTTTCGCGCGTTCATGGCGTAGGTGACCTTGCCTTCGCCGCGCTTGTCATCCTCGGTCCTCGTGTAGTTGAAGCCGGTATAGGGCGCAGTGTTGTTGATCGAGTTCTTCTGGAACCGGCCGGCGGCGAAGTACCACAGCTTGTCCTTGACCACCGGGCCGCCCAGTGTCAGTTCGTAGGCGGGGACGACCACGTCGAGGTTGGCGTCACCGGGATAGGGCGTCAGCGCTTTCCACGCATCGTTGCTGAACGAGGTACGGAACGACCCGCTCAGCGTGTTGCCACCCGACTTGGTGATCATGTTGACGACGCCGCCCTGGAACCGTCCGTACTCGGCCGAGATGTTGCCGCTCGAGACCTTGGTTTCCTGGATGGCATCCTCGACAAACAGCGTGCGCGCCTGCCCACGCAGGTTTTCGTTCACAGCCACGCCGTTGATCAGGTTGAGGTTGTCGTACGACAGCGCGCCAGAAATCATGATGTTGCCGCCCGGGCCGTTGTCGCTCGCCGCCGGAGACAGCAGCGTCGCGGCATCGAGCGTGCGCCCGATCGGAATCACTTCCACGCTGGACGCCTTGATCGTGGTCGCGACGGTCGCCGTGGTGGCGGTCTCGCTGGCGCCGGCGGTGACGCTGACCACCTCGGTCAACCCGCCAACCGCGAGCCTCACATTGACCGGTAACCGGTCGGCCATCTTGAGGCTGACGGCCTTGCTGGTGGTCGCGAAGCCCTGGAGGTCGAAAGTCAGCGTGTACTCGCCAGCCGGCAGGAACGGCACGATGTAGTCGCCGTTAGCCGAGGTGACGGCCGTGCGGACGCCCTGCAACCCCGCCGACGCGGCCGTGACCGTGACGCCCGGCATCGCGAGGCCGTCCGGGTCGGTGACCTGCCCGACAATCGTGCCGGTCGGGTTGCCCTGGGCGAAGACCGTGCCCGCCAGTAGTGAAAACACCACCGCCAAGATCCCGCATCGCAGACCGCGCATAGCGCCCCCTCGAAAGGCCTGACCGGTAGCCACAGACCTGTTCCATGGTGCGCAGGCCGAAGATTCATCATACGTTGAGTCCCGCCGAGGTCATCGGGACCGGCCGCCCTATTGGGGGCGACGTGGTTCGACGATCGAAAACCCGGCATCGAAGCGGTCGAGCACCTCGAACAGCTGCGTCGCCGCCGACAGGTCGCCCGCCACTGTGGCCGACCCCTGCTTCACGGCTGCAGCAAGAGACTGGCGCCCGAGGACGATGGCGTCGAACGTGTCGCGAGCCAGCGTCACCGAGGCGCCGGCCTTGGTCGCGCGGACCCCAGCCACGTACGTCAGCGCGCCGTTGCGCAACGTGACGGCCACTTGTTCAAGCCGCCCGGTCAGCGTCCAGTTCACCACCACCTCGCGCGACCAGGCGCGTGGTCCGTTCACGTGCGTGCCGAGCACATCGAAGACGTCGGTGGCGCGCATCGCCCGCACCATCTCGGGATCCAGTGACGCAACCCGCGGCGCCAGCGGCCCCTGCCGCAGCTCCTGTGCGCCCACCAGGTACGCGTTCCGCCAGGTCGCCGCTTCAGACGCATAGCCCAACTGCTCGAAGGCGTCAGCCGCCAGGCGCCGCGCCTCGGTGTTGGCGGGATCGGCGTACACCACGTGACGCATGACTTCGGCCACCCAGCGATACTCCCCTTTTGCAAAGTCGGCCTGCGCCTTCGTCATCACGGCCGCGACACCGCCGAAATACTCGACGTATTTCTTCGACGCGTCTCGTTCCGGCAGCGGATTCAGGTTGGCCGGATTGGCGTCGTACCAGCCCAGGTACTTCTGGTAGACCGCCTTCGCATTGTGCGACAGCGTGCCGTAATAGCCGCGGGCCGCCCAGTCGTTCGCCAGTCCCGGCGGCAGCACGAGCTCCTCGGCAATCTCAGTCGGCGTGTAGCCGTGGTTCATCAGCCTCACGCTCTGGTCGTGGATGTACTTGTAGAGATCACGCTGATTCGCCAGCGCACGCCCGACTCGGTCGGTCCCCCACGTCGGCCAGTGGTGCTGTGCGATCAGCACGTCGGTGTCGGGACCGAACCGCTCGAGCGCCGCGCCCAGGTACTTCGACCAGGCGCTGGCATCGCGAACCTCGGTACCGCGGAACGGCAGCAGGTTGTGCATCGTCTTGGTCGCGTTCTCCGCCAGGTTCAGCACGCGCTGCTTCGGCAGGAACAGGTGCATCTCGGCCGGCGCTTCGGTCGCGGGCGTCAGCTGAAACACAATCGGCACGCCGTCGATCGTGTGCGTCTCAATGGTCTGCGTGATCGTCATCGTCGGCGCCAGCACCGACCGTCCCGGCGCGCCAACGCCGTCGATCTTTCCCAATCCGGCGTCCACCGAGCCGCGCTCCCCGCGCGGCAATGACGTGCCGAACTGATAGGTCGCTCGCCGGCTCATGGCGTTGCCGGCGACCACGCTCTCGGCAATCACGGCGTTCATGAAGCCGGCCGGCGCGATGATCGCCGTGCGCCCCGCCGTGACCTCGGCTTCGTCCGCAACGCCGCGGACCCCGCCGTAGTGATCGCTGTGACTGTGCGTGTAGATCACCGCCACCACGCGCCGCTTCGGGCGATGCGCGAAGTACAAATCAAGGGACGCTCGGGCCGCGCCGACCGAACCGAGTGGGTCGACGATGATCAGGCCCTTCGCACCTTCGATGAACGTGACGTTCGCGAGCGCCAGCCCGCGCACCTGATAGATGCCTGGCACGACCTCGAACAGGCCGTTGATCGCGTTCAGACGCGCCAGCCGCCACAGGCTCGGGTGCACGGTGTCCGGGACCTTCTCGTCGGCCAGGAAGCCATAGCGGCGCGTGTCCTGCCCCGCCGGCAGGGTCGCGATGAACCCGCGGCGCGCGTCGGCGAAGTCCTACTGATCTGCGAACGGCAGATCGCGGAGGGCCGCGTCATAGACCGCTCGCACCGCCGGCGCGGCGGCGTTTGGCGCGGGGGCTTGCGGAGTGACTTGGGCGTAGATGCCGTCCCCCGCGAGCACCACGACCACGACCGCC
>CAMBHC010000159.1 GCA_945866285.1 Candidatus Sulfopaludibacter sp. SbA3
GCGCCCAGCTTCGACAGCGCCACCGCCAGGTTCACGGCCACGGTCGTCTTGCCGACGCCGCCCTTGCCGGCGCCCACCGCGATCACGTTCTTCACACCCGGGAGGGGCGGCTTGCCATGTTCGGGGGCCGAGGTCGCGCGAACCGAGAACGCCATGGTCACATCAACGGCGGTGATGCCTGGCACGGCCGCCACGGCGGCCAGCGCGGCCTCGCGGACCCGCTCGCGGGCCACGGCCGACGGACTCGACAATTCCACGGTAAAGGCGGCGCGGCCGTCGGCCACTGCCACGTTCTTGACGAACTTGAGCGACACGATGTCCGTGCGCAGGTCGGGGTCGAGCACGCCCCGCAGCGCCGTCAGGACCAGGTCAGAGGTCATAAGAAATTCAGCTTACCACGCGGGAGAAATTGGTAAACTCCGGCCAGTTCCCCCGCGCTTCCCCCAAGGTGAAGGAGATAGCTGATGGCCGAGACATCGCCCGGTAGCGCACCGTCGAACAACCGCAACGTGATGGTCGTGTTGTCGTACCTGTGGCTGCTGGCGCTGGTCCCACTGCTCACGGAGAAGAACGACAAGGAAGTGCAGTGGCACGCCAAGCACGGCATTGTCTTGATGGTCGCCGAACTGCTCGTCTGGGTCGTAGCCAACTTCATCCTCGTCGCACTCGGGCCGGTCGGCTGCATCTTCGCGCTGATCATGCCGCTGCTCGCACTGGCGCAACTGGGGCTGCACCTCATGTGCATGCTCAAGGGCATCAACGGCGGGCGCCTGCTCATCCCCGGCCTCAGCGAGTTCGCGGATAAGTTCTGAAGCGAAAACTCTGGATCGCGACGGCGGTGTTAATCGCCGCGGTCGCGATCGATCTCCGGCGCCCCCCAGCATCCCAACTAACGACCCGAGCCGCGGTCGGCGGTATTCATCTCTATCAAGCCACGCTGTCACCGCTGTACGGGCGGATGGGCGTGAGTTGTCGATTCGAGCCAACGTGCAGCTACTACGGTGAAGCGGTGATCAAGAAATATGGGATTGTTCGCGGCGGCGCGATGGCCGTGAGGCGCGTCTTCCGTTGCGGTCCGTGGACGCCTGCAGGTACCAAAGACCCGCCAGTCTAATCTAGCCACAGAGGACACAGAGGACACCCCCTGTGTCCTCTGTGGCTAATTCCCCTCGAAAAGGTGCCGGCCCTCGTTGTTGAGCAGCACCCACCCGGCATAGGCGCCGAGGGCGGTGCCGAACGGCAGCAACACCAGGTTGCCGACCGCCAACCCCAGCGCCATCAGGCGCGCCGACGGGCGATGCCGACGGAGCGTGCGGCCGACATAGAGGTGCAGGGCGCCCCACACCAACGCAATCATCGAGATTATGCCAATGGTGACCGCCGTCAGGCTCGCCGCCATCTCGGAACTGAAGCGGACCGGTCCATTGGACGAGGCGATCGCGAAGGCGCCGGCGGCCAGGGCAAAGCCGGCCAGCGCGACCAGGGTGAAGATGCCGCCCCAGGCCAGGTAGAGGGTGGCGAGAAAGTCGACGTGGCGCTTCACGCCATGACCGCAACGCGCACATCCACGCGCGTGCGCGGACCCCGGGCGAGCGACACGTTGAAGCTGAAGCGATCGCCGTGGGTGACCCCGCGTGGCACGGCCACCGTCAGTCGCTGGGTGTGCAGTTCCTGTCCGTCGCCGCCGCAGTGGGCGCAGTGCTCGCTCCACACTTCGCCACGGCCGCCACAACTGCTGCACGTGCGCGGCACCAGCACCTCCAGCGGGATCATGGCCCCGGTGCCGGCCTGGCACGGCGAGATCGTGATCTCCGCGTCGGTCGATCGCTCGATGCCGGCGGACTCACCGTGATCGCGACGGAACAACTCGGCCGTCGCGCGAGACGAGGGGAAATCGATCGCGACTTCGTCGCTCAGCGAGCGCCGGTAGGCGCGCTCGTGAGGGACGAGCGTTTCAAGCGCAAGACGCGACGCGTGAAGTCGATGTGGACGAAACACCCTAGCCTCACGATAGGGTTGGGCCCGAAGGTTGTCAAGAACAAGCGGCGCAGCTACGATGCGCGCATGGGGAAGGAATGCCCGATGTGTGCCGAGTTCATGCGCCTGGTGGCGCGGGAGGTGGTCACCCGCGTACCGGGAACCTCACAGGAAGTGAAGTCCACCGTCCGCGAGTGGGTGTGCCCGGAGTGCGACTATTTCGAAGATGCGGAAGCCGGCGACCTGCCGGATTCCTAGGCCGCAAATCGACGCAGATTACGCAGACGAGCTGCTAGCGGGCGCCGAGAGTGAGGAGCACTTCCTTGCGAATCGCGTCCTCCACTTCATCGAAGTTGAGCGCGGTTTCGCACTCGTCGCACAGCACTTCGATCACACCAGGCTTGCTCTCTTCCGAGACTTCAACCCGGGTGTCGTCGAGCTGCACTACGTGCACCTGCAGCGTTTTCACGAGAAATTTGCGGGTATTCCCGCAGGCCGAACACGTCAGTGGCACGTAAATACGCTCCTTAATCCCTCAAAAGTGTATGGGATGCCTTCGGCCTAACGCAACGCAAATCGGCCTTCCCTAGGGCGCTTTAGTGCCTTTGGACGTCTTCTGTGCCTCGAATGGTTCGAGGTCAACCCGTCTTTCTCTCATGGAAAGCACCGGCCGCCAGGCTCTCGGCACCTCGCCAGACGCCGGAATCCGGCGAATTCGGTGCGCGGTCGAGTGGCCCTGCCACAGGATCTCGGCATCCACCCCGGCGGCAGCGGTCATGAGGCCCGCCGGCAGGATCCGGCCCAGTGACCCGCGCTGCAGGGTCAGCTTGGCACCCGCCTTCGTCACCGACAGGTAGAGCCGGTCCCGCGCCCGCGTCAGCGCGACATAGAGCAGGCGCTTGGTCTCTTCGCGGTCCTTGTCTTCGCTGTCGCGGTCGCTGGCGCTCTCGTGATCGCTGATGCTAACCGAAGGCGATATCAAGGTCGCCGAAGGCGACATCAAGGTCGTCGGCGCCTCGCCCAGTTCCTGGTCTTCGTCCTGGTACGGCGGCGCCACCACGCGAATGTCATCGCGTCCGCCACCGCTGCCCTTGCCGAGGTTCACCACAAACACGACCGGGAACTCCAGGCCCTTCGCCGCATGCACGGTCATGAGATTGACGGCGTCGGCGGCATCGATGATCGCGTTCGACTCGTCGCCACCGGCCACCAGCTCGGCAAAGTAGTCTGCCAGGCGACCGAGCGTGGCGTAGCCGCGGTTCTGGATGCGGCGGATCAAGCCCCGAACCTTCTTCAGGTTCTCGCGCGCCTGCGCGAATCCGGCGCCGCCGATCTCCACCGCATAGGCCGATTCGGCGAGCACACGGTCCACCACTTCGGCCGGCGGCAATTGATCGGCAATGGCGATCCACGCGGCCACGCTGTCGCGCACCAGTAACAGGCGGTCGCGATCGTCCGCCGGCAAGTCAGCCAGCCCCAGCGGTGACTCGGCGGAGGTCAGCGCCGCGGCAATGCCCGGCGCGAGCAGCTTCAGGGCTTCATCCGACAACCGCACGATCCGCGATCGCAGCAACGCGGCCGCGCGCAGGTTCGATCCGGGATCGGCCAGGTACGACACCAACGCGAGCACGTCCTTCACCTCATCGGCGTCGAAGAAGCCGAGGCCCTTGTAGACGTAGAACGGCACGCCGCGCCTGGCCAGGGCTGACTCGAACAGCGTGTGGCCCTCGCGCGTGCGGAACAACAGGCCAATGTCACCGGGCCCGATGGGCCGCGGAACGCCGGTCTGGCGATCGCGCACCGTCGCGCCCTCGAGCAACAGGCGCGCAATCTCGTCGGCCACGGCTTCGGCCTGGGCGGCATCGGTGTCGCTCACGACCACGCCAATCGCCTCGGCACCTCGCGCCCCGTCATCGATCATCGGGAACGCATCGTCCTCGGTATAGCGAAAGGCATCGGGCCGATCGGGCGTCTTCTCGACATCGACGAAGACGTCGTTCACAAACGCCAGCAGTTCCTGCACCGAGCGATAGCTGCGGGTGATGGCGGCGCGCGCCATCCCCTCCGGCCGCAACGCCTCGATGAAGCGGCCCGCGGCATCGAGCACCGTCACTTCGGCGTCGCGGAAGCCATAGATCGACTGCTTCCGGTCTCCGACGATGAAGATGGAGGGGGGGATGGGGCCGTGGGCCATGCCGTCGCCGGCGGCCCACGCGCGGACCAGCTCACGGACCAGTTGCCATTGCGCGCGGCTGGTGTCCTGGAACTCATCCACTAGTACGTGTTCGTAGCGCGACTCGAGCCGGTAGCGGCTGCGCGAGAACTCCTCCATCTGCCCCAGCAGCTTCAAGGTGCGTTCGAGCAGGTCCGGAAAGTCGAGGACACCGTGCTTATCGAGGGTCCGGCGGTACTCATCTTGCGCAATCGCGAACAGGCGGCGGACGCCTCGCGCCAGTACGATGTTGAGGTCGCGCCGATACGAGGCGATGGCCGCGGCCACGTGTGAACCGAGACCGAACACCACGGCCTTGTGGCGCTCGTAATCAGCCGGCGATCGATAGTCGGCCTTCTTGTGCTTCAGCCGCTTGCGCGGCTCGCCGTCCTTGGTCAGCACCAGGTCGGCCACGCGATCGAGGGCGGCACGCAGCAGTGCCGGCGACGGTGGCGGCTCCGTCATGATCACGTCGACGTCATGGGCCACCAGGTCGAAGCCGGGCGCCATGGGGCCGCAGCCCCTGAACGCGGCGGCGCCACCAACCGACGACACCGCGGCACGTAGTGCCTGCAGCAGCCGCTGGCAGGTCGCATCCACCGTGACGTCACGGCCGCGCAAGAACCGGTTGAGCGCGTCCCACGCCACGAGGCGGCGATCGAGCAGCGCGGTCAGTCCTTTGCGCAACCGCGCCTCGCCCAGTTCGGTGAACAGCAGCGCCACATCGGTATCGATGAGCGACACGCCGCGGCCAATGCTCAGCGCCCGGTCCAGGGACGATTCGATAAATCTCGGCGTTTCGGTCTCGTCGGCGAGATCGAAGCCGGGATCGACGCCGGCCTCGAGCGGAAACTCGTGCAGCAGCGACAGGCAGAACGCGTCAATGGTAATGATGGAGATGTCGCCCAAGGCGTCGCGAATCTCACGCCAGCGATCGCCGCTCAGGCTGCCCAGGCGATGGCGTTCGCGCAACGTCGCCATGACCCGTTGCCGCATCTCGGCGGCCGCCTTGCGGGTAAAGGTGATTGCCAGGATGTTGCGGGGCGCGACGCCCACTTCGAGCAGGCGGACGTAGCGATCCACGAGCACGCGCGTCTTGCCGGTGCCGGCCGAGGCCTCGAGCGCGACGTGGCGCGTCGGGTCGACAGCCAGGCGTCGGGCCCGGTCATCGGCGGTCTCTTCGCGCTCGAACTGGAACCGCGGTTGCTCAGTCATCCGCCACCCCCGCCGCGTCTGGCAGGCCGCCGGGGTGCCGGCACACCGCCACGAACGCGCACATCCCGCACAGGTTGCGGGTTTCCGGGCGAGGAGGATAGTGTCCGGCGGCGATGTCGTCGAGGGCCTGGACCAGGCGATGCTCCGCGGCGGTCACCAGTTCATCGAACGACTTGCTGCGATCGGAAAGCGGCACCACCGCCTCGGGCCCTTCGAACGACAAGTACATCGCCTCGCTGGCCTTGATGTCGCGACCACGTTCCGCTGACAACCGCGTGCGTACGCCGGCGCTGTAGATCGGCAACTGCAGGGCGATGCGCCGATTGGGCACGTGCTTGGTCTTGTAGTCGATCAGCCGGAACGTGCCGTCAGCCAGCACATCCACGCGATCGATCTTGGCGCGCAGGCGCACCATCCGGCTGGCGCCATCCTCGCCGGTGAAGGCGAACTCGCCGTCGAGTTCGTACTCCATCAACCGTTCGCGAATCTCGACCCCGCGCTCGGCCTCCATGGCGAACACGCGGTCGGCGATACCCGACCCGACGGCCGATCCGAACAGCCGCGCCCGTTCGAGGCCGGCCTCGGACGGCGGCAGCGATGCCAGCGCCGGCTCGCACACCTCGACAAACAGCTCGCGCGCCTCGGTCATGGTGGCGGCGGTAATGCGGCCCCGGCCGCGTGCCTGCCATTCGTGAAAGAACGTCTCAAACAGTTCGTGAAGGAAGCGGCCGCGGACGAGCGGCGACCTCATGTTCTGGTCTTCGGGTTCCTCGTCCACTTGCAGGACGTTGGCCACGTAGAACTGAAACGGGCATTTCAGGTACCGCTCCAGCCGGCTGACGCTGACCCGTGGTAACACCCACGGTCCGGCCTCGCCCTCGAAGCGTGAGCGGTCGCGCGCGGCTCCGACCGCGCGCACCCGCGCCCAGCGGGTCACGGCCGCACTCAAGTGCGGCCTGGCACTGTCCAGGAGGCTGCCCCCGCCGTGCGCCGCGGCGAGCGCTTCATACGCGAAGACCTGCACCGACGGGTCCAGTGTCGACACTTCCCTGGACAGGCCGAACGCGGGCAGGTCGTCGAGAAATGCCGATGGTTCGACCACGGCATC
>CAMBHC010000160.1 GCA_945866285.1 Candidatus Sulfopaludibacter sp. SbA3
CGCGCCTGCGCATCGAACGTCAGAACGCGCACACGGCCGGTTGCTCCGTAGACCCGAATCGCCATCTGTGGTCCCCGCCGCGCCGCCACGTACAAGGTGCCGCTGGTTGCACTGCCCAACGGGCTGAACGACACCAGCGACGAGTTCCCCATTCGCACCGGGTCGTCGCCCGGCGCCAGTTCCCCGCCTCCTCCGACATCGGCGATCGTCTGATTGATCTGCAGCGACACGCCGCTGGCGTGCTCATCCAACCACTCCGCCATCGTCAGCGCCGGATCGAAGTGACGGTCGATGTCCCTCTGCAGGACGCCGTTGCCGTTGCCGTCGGCGAAGAGCTGGACGGACGTCCGGCCGTCCAGCTCTTGCAGCCGCACCGCGACGACGGCGGAGCGCTTGAGTGCCTCGAGACGGGCGCGTTGCACAGCAGCGGCCAGGTAGTGCGCGCCGACCAGGGTGCGCTCCCGTTCGAGTGTCCCGCCAACCACGGGGACGGCCATACCGGCCATGACCAGGCTGAGTCCCGTGGCCGCCAGCACATCCACGAGCGCCATGCCGCGCGCGCTAGTCACCACCGCTGGCCTTTTCGGGCTTGGCCACGTGAATGAGCGGCTTGATCTTCAGGAAGCTCTTCTCGCCAATGCCTTTCACGTTCATCAGCTCCTCGATCTTCTTGAAGCCGCCGTTCTTGGCGCGGTACTCGAGAATGCGCTCGGCCACCTTGCGCCCAATGCCCGGCAGCGTCTCGAGTTGCTCCACGGTGGCTGCGTTGAGGTTCATCGGCGCCTTTCCGGCCACTTGCGCAGGATCTTGCATGAGCGAGGCCCCGGCGGGCGTGCCGGCAAGGAGCAGAGCGCACAGGGCGAGCGTGGTCGACAGGATTGTTCGCATAACGGTTCCTCCAGTTCGTTTCGACATTTTGTGGTCTCGTGATCTGATCAAGTCGCGATGAGTGACTGCGCGGGGAGTTTCGGTGACAACCTACGGTCAGGCGGGCATCAACTAGACACCCACGCAGTCACCCTCGCTAGAGCAAGCCGCACGCCCGCTCGTCACCCTCGCCGTAAGTGATTCACCCCTCGCGTCTTGTGGCGATGCCGCCTGGGTCGCCACCAGGCCAGCCCGCTTGAAGACGACAACCGGGGTTGGCCAGACGGAGTGACACCCCGTGACCGCGGGCGCAAAAGACGGGCATCATCAGGACAACCGCGGTTACCGTGGAAGCAACCATCGTTTCAACGGGTGCTCTTACAATCCCCCCTGACTCAGCCGAGGTCTTCGGGCAAGTTGCCCATGAGGATGACCATGCGGAAACCCAAGTTCCTTTCCGCCAGCGCGCTCGCCTTTGCAGCGGCCACCCTGCTCGACATCACGACCGCGGCGCAGAGCCCCGTCACCGAGCGGATGTCGCAGTGCTCGCTGGTGTGGGTGGGCAAGGAAGACGCCATCGAGACGTTTCTCGCCGAGGGGATTGACCATTCGCGCGCCTTCACCGACCGCAAGGACTTGAAGGGCATGGCGATACCCGAGACGTCACGCGCGACATCTTCGCTACCTTTGCTGACGGACAATCGGCGTCACGCCGCCAGGCGGCCTGGGCTCACGACGCATCCGCCGGGATTCGTGGACTACCGGAAAGCCTTCAGTCGGCGCGGCACATACGGCGCCGGCCAAGCTGGATGAGCCCAACGACCGCGTTCGCACGGGAGTGCGACGCCTCGACACGTTCGTGGACCGCCTGGTGGACGAGAAACTGGCGCTCCCCTTTTTCACCCTCCAGGAAATCCTGCAGGTCGTTTCATCGATGATCACGGACGCGAATACCCTGGTCGCGGCGGCGAAGGCCGCCGGCAGGGAGCCGAGCGGTCGAAGCTGAACGTGCCGGACGACCCCACCGATGGACCGTTCCTCCCGCTGCTGCAGCGCTAGGGCGCGGTTCGATTCGTGAGGGGCCACACGCCGACCCCGTCGCACCGAATCACCGTCCGCTTCGGCGGACGAGCGATCCTGATCGATACCGGGATGTTGAGTTCTTAGCAGGGCCGCGCGTCAGCCCTGCAGATCGAGGGTGACGCGCTCACGGCGATCTACGCGGATGGGCCGATGCCGCTGGCGGTCGCGAACCAGGCGACGGTCTGGCGCAGCCCTTCTTCCAGCATCACGGCAGGACGGTAACCGAGCAGGCGCTCGGCCTTGGCGATGTCGGCCTGGGAATCGCGCACGTCTCCCATGCGCCCTTCCTGGTAGACCGGCTCGACGTCCGAGCCGACAATTTTCTTCAGCGTCGCCAGCAACTCGTTGAGCGAGACCCGTCCACCGGTCGCGACGTTGAACACTTCCCCGCCGACGGCCGGCGCCTCGGCCGCACGCAGCACGCCATCCACGACGTTGGCCACAAACGTGAAGTCGCGCGTCTGGCCACCATCACCGTAGATGACCGGGCGGGTGCCTTCGAGCAGCGCCTTGATGAACAGCGAGATCACGCCCGAGTACGGCGAGCTCGGATCTTGCCGCGGCCCAAACACGTTGAAGTAGCGCGTCGTGACCACCTCGAGGCCGTAGAGGCGCGTGAACATCTGGCCGTATTGCTCGCTGACCAGCTTCTGCAACGCGTACGGCGTCATCGGCTTGGTCGGCATGTCTTCGCGCTTGGGCAGGGTCGGCTGATCGCCGTAGACCGATGACGACCCGGCGAACACCACCCGCTTGACGCCGGCGTCGCGCGCGGCGAGCAGGATGTTGAGCATGCCGTCGACGTTCGCGCGATGCGACTCGCGCGGGTTCTTGACCGAGCGCGGCACCGACGGAATGGCCGCCTGGTGCAGCACGTAATCCACCCCCTGCACCGCGGCGTTGGCGACCGCGGCTTCAGCCAGATCGCCGTGGGTGAACTCGACGCCGGGCTGCAGGTTGCGTTCGAAGCCGGTAATCAGGCTGTCGACAACGCGAACCCGGTGACCGCGCGCGACCAGGGCCGAGGACAAGTGCGATCCGATGAAGCCGGCGCCACCGGTAACAAGGTATGTAGACATGCTCCGTTTCGTTCTTCCTGATTCGCTCGATCGGTAAGTGCCGCAGTGAGCCTATAAGCCGAATTCTGTCCCACGGCGCCCTTGCGGGCGTCGCGAGGATAATCATTCCTCTAGCCCCGACATTGCTGGCGGGATCGAGCAACCTACCCGGAGACCTCAGGCGGGCCGCCTGTGGTGATCCCCCGTGAGGGGGGCCGCGTCTCCCTATTTGGTCTTGCTCCGTGCGGGGTTTGGCCTGCCACGCTTGTTACCAAGCGTGCGGTGGGCTCTTACCCCACCATTTCACCCTTACCCAAGTTGCCTCAGGCGGTATATTTTCTGTGCCACTGTCCGTCGGGTCGCCCCGCCCGGGAATTACCCGGCGCACTGCCCTGTGGAGTTCGGACTTTCCTCTCCCGCCAGCACTTCTCACCTTGCGGCGAGGTTACTGATGGCAGCGATTACCCGGCTCACTGCGGCGAAGATCTAGTTTCCGTCTTTCTCCTGCGAAATCTGGTACTGCTCGAGTTTCTTATACAGATTGCTGCGCGGCGTATCGATCACCTCGGCGGTCTTCGAGATGTTCCATCCATTCTCTCTCAGCTTGGCCACCAGGTACGAACGTTCCGAGCCGGACTTGAATTCCTGCAACGTGGTCGCGTCCAGCCATGACGGCGCCCCGTGGGTCGCCGCCACCACGCCTTCGGTGCCGGCCAGCATGGGCGCGTCGCCGCGAATGGCGCCGCCCTCGGGAATGTCGCGCGCATCGATGGCCTCGGCGCTGGTCATGATCATCAGGCGCTCGACGAAGTTGCGCAGTTCGCGGATGTTGCCGCGCCAGTGTTGCTGCTTCAGGCGTTCCATGGCGGAGGCGGTGAACGTCTTGCGATGGAAGTTGTTGTCGCGCGCAAAGAGATCGGCAAAGTGCCGCACCAGCGACGGGATGTCGTCGCGCCGTTCGCGCAGCGCCGGCACATGGATCGGGACGACGTTCAACCGATAGAACAGGTCTTCGCGAAAAGTGCGACGATCGATCTCTTCCTCGAGATTCTTGTTGGTGGCGGCAATCACCCGGACGTCGACCTTGATAATGCGGTTGCTGCCGAGCCGTTCCAGTTCCTGCTCCTGCAACACGCGCAGCACCTTGGCCTGCGTCTTCAGGCTCATGTCGCCAATCTCGTCGAGGAACATCGTGCCCCGGTCCGCCTGCTCGAACTTGCCGATCTGCCGATCGGTGGCGCCCGTGAACGAGCCCTTTTCGTGGCCGAACAGCTCCGACTCGATCAACTCGTCGGGAATGGCGGCGCAGTTGACCTGCACGAACGCGCCCTCGCGGCGCAGGCTCTCGCGGTGAATGCCGCGCGCCACCAGCTCTTTGCCGACGCCGCTCTCGCCCCAGATCAGGACGGTGGCATTGGTCGGCGCCGCCTTTTGGATGGCGCTGCGCACCGACGCCAACATCGGTGAGTCACCGACGATCTGGTACTTCTTCTCGGCATCGCGGCGATAACTCTTGTTCTCGGTTTTGATGCGGCGGGTGTCGACCGCGTTGCGCACGGTCACCAGGATGCGGTCTTGCTCCAGCGGCTTGCCGATGAAATCGAAAGCCCCGAGCTTGGTGGCCTTCACGGCCGTGGCCATGTCGGCATGCCCCGAAATCACGACGATCGGCGTGGTCTCGACCATGTGCTCGAGCTTCTGCAGCACTTCAAGGCCGTCCATGCCTGGCATCTTGATGTCCAGGAACACCAGGTCCGGCGCTTCCCGTTCCACCAGCTTGACGCCTTCGTCGCCGGTGGCCGCGAGCATCACTTCGTAGCCCTCGTACTCGAGGACCATCTTCAACGAGTCGCGAATGGCCGACTCGTCATCGATCACGAGGATGCGTGGTTTCACCGCGACTCCAGGCGCACGGTGCGGATCGCCCGAGCGTCGGCATCCGGGTCGTACAGGTAGACGGCGAGGACGTCACCGCTGCCGGCGGCGCCGACCACGCGGCGGAAGCCGGCAATCGAGTTCACCGGCTGCCGGTTGATCTCGAGAATGATCGCGCCTCGCTCAATACCGGCATCGTATGCCACCGACAGTGGCTCCACTCGCTGCACCAGCAACCCGGTCATGCCTGAGGGAATGTCGAAGCGATGCGCGTTGCTGCCGTCGATCTCGATCAGGCTCAAGCCCAGCTCTCCCGGGCCCGTGCGCTGCGTCGAACGCTCCACCGGCGAGACCGTTCGGTCAAGCGCGCGTTGCGGGCGTTCAGCCAGCTTCAGCGTCACGCCACGCGCACGGCCATCGCGCACGAATTCCAGCTGCGCGATGGTGCCTGGCTGACGTGAGGCGATCTCGCGGGTCAGGCTGTCGTGCGTGCGCACCGGTTCGCCATCGACCGCGGTAATCACATCGTAGGGCCGCAGGCCGGCCCGCGCGCCGGGCGAGCCGGCCGTCACGTCCTGCACCAGCGCGCCATCACCGCGCGCCAACTTGAGCGAGACCTGGAGATCCGGGTCCACGTCGCGCAACGTCACGCCGAGATAGCCGCGTTCGACACGGCCGCGGGCTTTCAACTGCGGCAAGACGCCGCGCGCCTGGTTGATCGGCACCGCAAACCCGATGTTGTTGGCCTGGCGGCTGATCGCCGAGTTGATGCCAATCACCTGCCCGCGGCTGTTGATCAACGGTCCGCCGCTGTTGCCGAAACTGATGGCGGCGTCGGTCTGGATGTAGTTATCGAGGCTCGAGTCGAACAGCTTGCGGCCGATGAAACTGACTACGCCCACGGTGACGGTGTGCTCGTAGGCCAGTGGATTGCCGATGGCGCACACCCATTCCCCCACCCGCAAGGCATTCGAATCGCCGAGGGTGGCCGAGGGAAACGGCGTGGGGCCCGAAATCTTGATCAGGGCGATGTCGGTGTCGGGGTCTGACCCGACCACGTCAGCGCGGAGGCTGCGGCCGTCCGCCAGTTTGACGGTGAGGCGCTCGGCCCCCTCGATCACATGGTGGTTGGTCAGGATGAACCCGGACGGATCGATCAGGAAGCCCGTGCCGGTCCCCCGGCGCGGCACATCGGCGCCGCGACGGCCCTGCTCGAAGGGGTCGCCATCACCTTGCGCGCCGTCCTGCATCAACTGCCGGGCGCGGCGGCTGCGCGCGCTCGCGTCGATGTTGACGACGGCCGGATTCAGCTTGGCGGCGATGTCGGCAAAGTTGATCGCGCCGGCCGGCGCGGCCGAGGCCTGGCTGGCACGGACGGTCACCGGCGCGGGCGCGCTCGACGCCGCACCAGCCGGTGGGCGATTCGTATCGGCCGGCAGCCGCGGCATCGACAGGATGATGCCCAGCAGGATGCCGATGATGCCGGTCAGCGTGGCGGTAATCCAAGCGAACTGCCGCGTCATGATGTCCCCATTATATGGGGACGAGGTCAGGAGGTTGGCGAGATCAGGAGGATGAGTCCAGGAGGGCCAGGAGCCCGGCTT
>CAMBHC010000161.1 GCA_945866285.1 Candidatus Sulfopaludibacter sp. SbA3
AGCTCCGGCTGGAACGTCCCATCCAGCCACTCTTGGCCCTGCCCCCAGGCTCGCGCCGCGGCGTTCAAGGCGTAGTAGGATTTGTGGCCATGAAGAGAACAATTGGCGCACTGGCCTGCGCGGCGATGCTGGCCACGGCCCTGAGTGCAAGGGAACCAGCCCAGGCACCTGCTGCACCCGCCGCCCGCCCTGCACCCGCCGCGCCCGTCAGCCGCTTCCCCGACCTCCAGGGCATCTGGAACGGCACCACCCGCGCCCGTCCCATCAACAGCGAGACAGCGCCGTGGACCAAAGACAACTTCCCGGTGCTCAACGAGCGCGGCCTGGCGTTCCAGAAGGTGTTCGACGAGGCCATCGCGCCGAAGTACGACTGCGTGCCCTCGTCTTCCCCGGCGATTCAGTACGACCCGTATTTCATGCAGCTCGCCCAGTGGCCCGACCGTGTTGTCATGCGCTACGAGAAGGATGACCAGACCCGGACGATCTGGCTCGACGGCCGCAAGCCAACCATCCAGGACTACAGCCTCCAGGGTTTTTCGGTCGGCCGTTACGAAGGCAACTTCCTGATCGTCGAGACCGATCACTTCCTGTTCGACATCACCGGCTTCGACGACTACAACGGCATTCCGTCTTCATCGCTGAAGAAGGTGACGGAGAAGTACTGGAAAGAGAACGGCGAGCTGAAGCTGACGCTGACGGTCGAAGACCCGCTGATTCTGCGTAAGCCGACCGGATACACCACGCGCTGGCTGCCGGCGGCACCGGGCTACCAGCTCGAGGCCTGGGAGTGCGACGCCGAGTCGTCGCGCGCGCCGATCAAGATGATGGTTCCGAAGTACAAGTGAAGGGGATGCATACGCATATGAACGCAAACAGACTGATCCTCGCAGGAGCCGTGGTGGTCGCGGCCGCCGTCGCGGCGCCGGCCATCGCGCATCATTCAAGCGGACCGTTCTACGACGCCACCAAGAAGGTGGAGGTCAAGGGCGTGGTCACCAAGCTCAACATCCGCAACCCGCACTCGTTCCTGTATCTCGATGTTGACGAGAAGGGCACGAAGGTCGAGTGGCAGGTGGAGATGGGCACCGGCGCACAGCTGTCGCGCAATAACTTGACGGTCGAGACGCTGAAGCCGGGCACCGAGGTCCGCGTCGCCGGCCAGCCGTCACGCGCGGAAGGCTCGCACGGCATGTGCTGCATCAACTTGCTGATGAAGGCCGACGGCACCGCCATTCTGCGCGGCACCGTGCCGAAAGAACCGGGACACTAGTTCCGGCGACGTGACCGACCTGTTCACCTCGATCGAGGGTTCGACTCTTGCCGCCTGGGTGCGTGAGTCGCCCTCGATTTGGGCCTACGCCACCATCCTCACCCTCCACACCGTCGGCCTCGCCATCGTCGTGGGCGCCAACGTCGTGGTTGACCTGCGGCTGCTTGGCTGGGCGACGGCCATTCCTCTTACCGCGCTCCGAGCGGTGTTCCCCATCATGTGGGCGGGCTTTGCGATCAACTTCGCAACGGGGGTCTTGCTGTTCATGGCCGACGCCACGACCAAGTCGGTGCAGACCGTGTTCTACGTGAAGCTCACGTGCATCACGCTGGCGCTGATCGTCGCGCGAACGATCTCGATACGCTTGCGGCAACAAGACGACCGTCTCCGGGCGTTTGCGATCGCTTCCCTTTTCCTCTGGGCGGGGGCCATCGTGGCCGGCCGGCTCATGGCTTATCTGTAGGACGCCATGCCCGACCTTATTCCCTTTGCGCAGTGGCTGCGGGCCACGCCCGCCTCGGAGTGGATCAACAGCAGCACGTGGGTGTGGCCGTTGTGCGAGAGCCTGCACTTCATGGGGCTGAGCGTGCTAATCGGCATCACCGGCTTCTTCGACTTGCGGCTGATGGGATTCTTCCGGCGCGTCTCGGTCGAGGCCGCGCGCGCGTTGATGCCGTTCGCGCTGGTCGGATTCGCGGTCAACGTCGCGACCGGCCTGGTGTTTCTCACCGGCCTTCCCGAGCAGTACGTCAGCAACCGCGTCTGGTGGTTCAAGGTCGCCTTCCTCGCGCTCGCCGGCCTGAACGCCGGCTTCTACGAAACGCGTCTGTCGGCGCAGTTACTCGCCCTCGATCCCCATGGCGACACGCCTCGCGCGGCCAAGCTGGTCGGCTTCGTCTCGCTGGTCTCGTGGTTCGCGGTGCTCTACTGCGGCCGCATGCTGGCATTCATCGGCGACGCATTTTGAAAACGGAACCTGCTTCCCTTTTACGGTTTGCTTCCCTTTTACGGTTTACGTAAAACGATTCTATGAAGGTAGCCCTCGTCGGTGCTGGTATCGCAGGTCTGTCGGCGGCCACGGCCCTGCGCGGCCACGGGCACGACGTCGTCGTCTTCGAGCGTGCGCGGGGGCCTGGCGGACGGGCGGCCACGCGGCGCGTCGATGGCATCGACATGCCGAAGGCCGCTCGCGGCGCGACGCTCGCGTTCGATCACGGCGCCCAGTACTTCACCGTGCGCGATCCTCGCTTTCAAACCGTGGTCGACGGCTGGCTGCGCGATCGCATCGTCGCCAAATGGGAAGGCCGCATTGTCAGCTTCGACAGCGAGGGAGGGGAGGAGCTGACGACGACCACCGACCGGTACGTCGGCATCCCGGGCATGAGCGCGATTGCCAGGGCGATGGCCGACGCACTGGAGGTGCGGTACGAGCAGCGCATCGAATCCCTCGATCCGCTGCTGCGCGAGTTCGATCGCGTCATTCTCGCGGTCACGCCAGAGCAGGCAAAGCCGCTCGTGGCGCAGATTCCCGATCTCTCCGCCACGCTCGACAGCGTGGTGTCACAACCATGCTGGGCCGTGCTCGCCGCATTCGAGGAACGGGTGCCGGCCCGCTTCGACGGCGCCTTCGTCCACGGCAGCCCGCTCGGCTGGGTGGCTCGTAACCAGTCGAAGCCGAAGCGTGAATGGAAAGTCGACACCTGGGTGCTCCACGCCACCACCACCTGGAGCCTGATGCACCTCGATGACGACCCCGAGGTCGTCGGCTCAGTGCTGATGGAGGCGTTTCACGACCTGGTCCCCACCGGCCTGCCACGGGCGTTCTACGCCACGGCGCACCGCTGGCGCCTGGCGTCGGTCACTCCGCCGCTGGCCGTCGGCGCAATTCATCACGAGGAATCGCGCCACACGTTGTGTGGAGATTGGTGTTTGGGAAACCGAATCGAAGACGCGTTCTTGAGCGGGCTTGCCGCTACTCTTTAGGAAGTCCCTTTTTCTTATTCGCCTTCACGACGCGGCCGCGGTCGCCGCCGGTCCAGCGCATCTGGATCAGTGTGCCCAAGGCGCCGAGACCAACCCACGCCCAGGGCAACCACCACTGGCCCGGCGCCGGGTTCAGCGGATACGCCACCCACACGTCGCCCTGCGCGGCGGCCTTCAGGGGACCACTGTCCCCCATCACCGCCAAGCCACCCACCAGCAGCGTCCACGCGCCGCCGAAGGCCGTGCCCAGGATGATGACGTAGCGCTGCAGCCAGGTGGCCACCACCGCGCCGGCGACCGAGAAGAGGATCACGACCGCCGGGTGCGGGTCGCCTTCGATCTGCGTCCACACCAAGTTGACGACCAGCGCGCCGATGCCGGCGCCGACCAGCGCCACGCCGACGAAATAGGCGGCCAGCAACACGGTCGCACCAGCGATGCCACCCACCAGGGCGGCAATCACCATCGGGGTGGTGTCAGTGGCGCCGAAGACGGAACTGGCCGCCAGCGCGCCGATGATGAAACCGAAGATGCCCAGCACCACCTTGAACAGGCGGTAGCCAAAGAAACAGGCGAGGAGTCCGCCGGCCATCAGGACGGCGGCAGCGGGCAGTTGATACGCAGCGGGGAGCATGGGGTAGCCGAATTCTACACTTCCCGGCGCCCGTCCATCGCTTTCCCAACCGTCAGGTCGTCGGCATAGTCCATGTCGCTGCCGACAGGGATGCCGGTGGCGATGCGCGTCACGCGGATGCCGAGCGGCTTGAGCAGCCGGGCCAGGTAGATGGCGGTCGCCTCACCGTCCACGGTGGGATTGGTCGCGAGAATCACTTCGTCCACGCCGTCCACGCCGATGCGCGCCAGCAGGCCCTTGATCTTGAGGTCGTCCGGACCAATCCCCTGCAGCGGCGAGATGGCCCCCATCAGCACGTGATACACGCCCCTGAAGCCGCCGCTGCGATCGACCACGTTGACGTTCTGCGGCTCTTCGACCACGCAAATCACGCGGCGGTCGCGCGTCTCGTCGCCACAGATCAGGCAGGGATCGGTATCGGTGATGTTGTTGCAGGTGGTGCAGTAGGTAACGCGATCCTTGACGTCGCGAATCGCCTGGCACAGCCGCTCGGCATCCTCGCGCGGCGTGCGCAGCACGTGAAACGCCAGCCGCTGCGCGCTCTTGGCGCCAACGCCGGGCAACTTCTTGAATTGATCGACCAGTTCCTGCAGGGACGCGGGAAGTGACATCAGAGTCCGGGGAGACCGAGGCCGCCGAGCATGCCGCCCATGCGCTGCTTCATGGCGTCATCCACCTTGCGATGGGCGTCGTTCACGGCCGCGACGATCAGGTCCTGCAGCATGCCGAGGTCTTCCTTGGAGACGACCTCTGGGTCGATGACGATGCGCTGCAGGTGCTTGTGACCGTTCACCGTCACGGTGACCATGCCGCCACCCGCGGTGGCCTGCACGCTCAACTGCGACATCTCCTGCTGCAGGCGCTCCTGCATCTCCTGCGCCTGCTTCATCATGTTCTGGATATCCATAGGGTCTTGGGGGCTTGGGGGCTTGGGCCGACCAGCCCTTATCGCTCTTCTATCGTGGTCTTATCAACCGGGAAAATTTCAAGCACGGCCTGCACCGTGCTGTTGGCCATTGCCTCGGCCTTCAGGTCGCCCGGATCGGCCTTCGGCTTGGCGACCGGCGACCCCAGGTTGCTCGGTGCCGGCGCGGGCGGCGCATCAGCTTCGGCAAACACGATGGCGACGGGCACGGGCCGGCCCGCCACCTTCTCGGCCACCGTCATCAACCACGCCTTCTGCTCGTCGCATTGCCCCTTGGCGTTCTTCTTGTTGGGTTGAAACGCGAACACGATCTTGTCGGCTGACACTTCGATGGAATACGCGGACGCCACCACCAAATTGTAGAACGTCGATTTCGCGGACTTGATCTCGCTTAAAAATGCATCTTTCAACGACCCGTCGGTGCCAGGGGTGCCAGGGGTGCCAAGGGTGCCAGGAGTGCCAGGGGTGCCAATAGTGCCAGGGGTGCTCTTGGGTGCGGGAGCGGCGGCAGGTGCTGAGGGCTTTGAAACAGCACCCGGCATCTGCACCCGTGGCACGTTTGGCACGTTTGGCACACTTGGCACCCTGGGTGCCTGTGCCCGTGGTGCCGTGCGTTCCGCGAGTCCAAGCAGTTCCCCGAGCGGGACCAGCTTGCGCAGATGCATCAGTCGCAAGAGCCCCATCTCGAGGTTGTAGCGCGGCTGATCCGACATCCGCACTTCCTGCTCGGTGCGGGTCAGCAGGTCGAAGGCGCGCAGCAGGTCTTCGCGCGACCACTGGCCGGCCATCGCCAGCAGGCGTTCCTTCTCGGCCTCCGCGGCCACGTCGGGATCCGAGGCGCGCTTGGGGTCCACCGAGAGGATCAACAAGTCGCGCGTCGCGCGCGCCAGCTCCCGGCACAGCAGCCGCAAGTCGTAGCCGCGCTCGATGGCACGCTCGACCAGCGCAAACGCCGCCGGCGCGTCTTCGCTGACCACGGCCTCGAGCATGTCGAACACCAGGTCACGGCCGACGAGGCCGAGCACCGTGACGACATCCTCGACGGTGATCGCATCACCCGCAACCGCGCGCACCTGGTCGAAGGCGCTGAGCGAGTCGCGCATGCTGCCTTCACCGGCCCGCGCCAGCAGCAACAGGCCGGCCTCGGGGATTTCGATCTTCTCTTCGCCGGCGATCTTACGCAGTTGCTCGGCCACTATCTTCGCGGAGATCGTGCGGAACTCGTAGACCTGCGAGCGCGACAGCACCGTGTCTGGAATCTTGTGCTGCTCGGTCGTCGCCATCATGAAAATGACATGCGGCGGCGGTTCTTCAATCGACTTCAGCAGCGCGTTGAACGACGACGCCGACAGCATGTGGACTTCGTCGATGATGAAGATCTTGTAGCGATTGCGGACCGGCGCGATCGACAGGCCTTCGACGATCACCTCGCGGACGTTGTCGACGCCGGTGTGCGTGGCGGCGTCGATTTCCAGCACGTCGATGTCACGGCCTTCGGCAATCTCGATACACGCGTCGCACACGCCGCACGGGTCGGGCGTCGGGCCTTGCGCGCAGCTGAGCGCCCGCGCCAGGATGCGCGCGGTCGTCGTCTTGCCACAGCCACGAGGGCCCGACAACACGAACGCCTGGGCGATGCGTTTGCTCTTGAGCGCGTTCTTGAGGGTGCGCGTG
>CAMBHC010000162.1 GCA_945866285.1 Candidatus Sulfopaludibacter sp. SbA3
GGCCTCGGATGCCGAACTGCTGGCCATTCTCGCGGAGCTTGGACGCGAGGTCAGCTCCGTGCTCGACCTCCATGCCCTTCTCGAGCGAATTCCCCAACTGATCTCGCGCCTCACCAAGTTCACCGTGTTCTCGGTGTATCTGTTGAACGAGCAGCGCGAAGAGCTGAGCATTGCCTACGCGGTCGGCTATCCCGAGGAAATCGTCAAGCACTTCACCCTGCAGCTTGGCCAGGGCATTGTCGGCACCGCGATCGCCGAGCAGCGCCCAATCCTGCTGAACGACGTCGATTCCGACCCCCGCTACCTGGCGGTGGTCCCGGGCGCCAAGTCGCAGCTCGCCGTCCCGCTGCGCAACAAGGGCAAGGTGATTGGCGCGCTCAACCTGCTGAGCGACCAGCTGGGCGCCTTCACCGAACGCGACGAATGGATCCTCCGCCAGTTTGGCGCGCACGTCGCCCAGGGCATTGCCACCGCGCGGCTGTTCGAATCGGAACGCGAGTACGCCGAAACGCTGGAGACCCTCGCCGAGATCGGCCGCGAGATGACGGCCATTCTCGATCCGAACGAGCTGCTCACGCGACTCGCGCACCTCATCAAGCGAGTGATCGACTACCGCATCTTCGGCATCATGCTGCTCGATGAAGACACCGGGATGCTGGAGATGAAGGTCGCCATCAAGTACGGCGACGATCCACAGGCCATGGACCCGGTGAAGCTCGGCGAGGGCCTGGTCGGCTACGCCGCGCTGCACAAGGAAGTAGTGCTGGTGCCAGACGTCGAGAAGGATCCGCGCTACATTCGCGTGGTGCCCGGCGTGCGGTCGGAACTGGTCGTGCCGCTGATGCTCAAGGACCGCTGCATCGGTGTCTTCGACCTCGAGAGCCACGACCGCGACGCCTTCAACAAGAAGCACGTCAAGCTGCTGACGCTGCTGGCGTCAGAAGCGGCGGTGGCGCTCGAAAACGCGCGCCTGTACGAGTCCATTCGCGCCAGCGAGGCGCGGTTCGAGAAAGAGCTGCGGTTCGCCCAGCGCGTGCAGATGGCGCTCTTGCCCCAGGAGCTGCCCAAGCGCCTGCGCGGCGTGGACGTGTCGTGGCACTTCGACCCGGCGCGCGAGCTAGGTGGCGACCTGTGCGACTTCCTGTCACCCGAGCCGAACACGCTGGTCGTGGCCGTGGGCGACGTCTCCGGCAAGGGCGTGCCCGCCGCGCTGTACAGCGCCGCGATCGGCGAGATGGTCCGCGGCCGCACCTTCCGCCGGCGGCTGGAGAAGGAACGCAGTACGCCGGCAACAGTGCTGGCCGGCATGAACCGCATTCTCCACGAGCGCAATCTCGAGGAGTACTACTGCACACTCTGCTACGCGATGTTCGAATTCAAGAAGCACATCGTCACGTTCGCCAATTCGGGCTTGCCCTACCCGGTGCGCTGCACCGGCGGCAAGGCGACGCAGATCGAGATGCCCGGCGTGCCGCTTGGCTCGTTCGGCAGCTCCACCTACGACGAAGTGCAGGTGCCGCTGGCACCCGGCGACGTGTTCGTGTTCTGCTCCGACGGCATCTCCGAGGCGTTTGATGAGGCCGGCATGGAGTTCGGCTTGCCGCGCCTGCTCGAAGTGATCGAGCGCACGCACGCGCAGCCGGCGAAGGACATTGTCGGGGAGATCTTCGGCGCCGTGCAGATGTTCTGCGGCGACGCCGAGCAGAGCGACGACCGCACAGTGGTGGTCGTCAAGATAAACCAATAGCCACAGAGGACACAAAGAACACAGAGGAATACTTTTCCAAATACAGGCACACGGTAGCTACCGCGCGTCCTGCATTTTGAAAAGAGTTCTCTGTGAACTCTGTGTTCTCTGTGGCTAATGAGAGTGCGCGGGGGCGTGGCCACTGGGCTCGCCCTCGTAATCGTCACCGTGGTCATCCACGTGCGTGGCGGCGGTCAGGTAGATGGCCCCCAGCGTCAGGAAGATGAACGCCTGCAGCGGGCCGACGATCAATCCCAGGAACTGAATCGGCAGCGGCGCGATGAACGGGACGATGCTGGCGAGAATCAGCACCACGAGGTGCTCGCCGAAGATGTTGCCGAACAAGCGCAGCGTCAGCGACAGCACGCGCGACAGGTGGCTGATGATTTCGATCACGAAAATCATCGGCGCCAGCGCAATCGGCACGCCGGGCATCACCGCGAAGTGCTTGATGTAGTTCACCGGGCCGTTCGCTATCACGCCCTGTGCGTGATAGTAGAGCCATAGCGTGAGTGCGCACGCAAACGGCACGTTGATGTTGCTGGTGGGCGAACCGAGGCCGGGGACCTGGCTCATCAGGTTGCCGAGCAGGATGAACACGAACAGCGTGCCGAGCAGCGGCAGGTACTTGCGACCCTTCTTGCCCATGTTGTCTTCGAGCACGCCGACCAGGAACGAGACGACGTCTTCGAGGACGATCTGGAGCTTGCCGGGGTTATCCACGCTCAGTTGCGAGCGGATGGCCAGGCCAATGGCAAGAATAATCAGCGTGATCAACCCGACGAAGACCATGTGGTCGGGGATCGCGGCGTGAATGCCCAGCGTCGCGAGCAGCAGGTTGATGATCGCGACTAGTGGCGACGGGTGTTCAATGGCTTCCACAGCCGGACATTGTACCAGAATTCACAAGGGGGGTCCCGGATCCCGGACCCCGTTGACCTATAGGAACTTAATGCTCTTTTCGCGGATATGGAGGCCGAACGACCGGCCGCCGATCAGCGCCACTTCCTCGACCTCGCCGCTGACGCGGACCCTGGCGTTCTTACCGGGAATGCGGCTGTTGTTGGAGATGACCAACATCTCGTCCGTGCCGTCACTGATGCGGTAGACCTTGAACGGCACCAGCGGGATGCCAAACGACGTGGTCACCACGCCTTCAACCGTCACGGTCTTGTCCGCAAACTTCCCCGGGTTGGTCTTGACTTCGGAAATGGAGCGAGAACCCATGGACGCGCACGCGCCGGTGAAGACAGCTGCCGCTAGGGTGAGAGTGACGAGAAGTTTTTTCATGGCGATTCCCCTGACGTCCTGGCGACGGCTAAAGCTATCGCCCTCCGGATCGAAGAAGCTGCAGCGGAATCGTGAAGAGTGCGGCCGAAGAGCGGCGATGCCAGCGCCTGCCTGATAGTTAGCCCTTCGGTGATCCGCCGCAGCTTGACCACCGTTATTACAAGGGTCGTGCCACCAACACTTGTCACCTTTGTGAGACGCTTGCCGTGGGATTCGGCCAGCCCGTGGTCACCGCTTTTGTGGTTTTTAGCCACAAAGTGTGGCGTCTTGATGCACTCAGCCCCACTCAATGCCAGGTGAAAATATCCTGTTAAACACAATACATTCAATTACTTAAGCCTGATATTGACTCCGTCTGGAGACTTGGCAGCGCCGTTGCTCTCCTGCTGTGCGTGAGCATTCTGGTTAGTGCCGCGGTCCTCATCACGGTGGCCTATGCACGGCCCTTCGTGCACTACGCCCAGTTCGAGTGGCAAGAGACATGGCTCGACGGTGCCTACACGCACGCCTGGCTGGCGATTGCGGTATTGGCCTGGCTGGTCTACCGCGCCGGCGGACAGGATTTCCGCTTAAGGCAAGCACGGGCGTCGTGGACGGCGTGGGGCCTGCTCGGTCTTGGCGCGACGACCAAGTTCGCTGCCGTGCTTCTTGGTCATGCCACCCTCGATGGCCTTTCGCTGGTGCCGCTTCTGCTCGGCCTAAGCGGTGTGCTGCTCCCTGACGAGGCCGCACGGCGGCTGCGATTTCCGATCCTGTTTCTTCTTGCGATTGTGCCGGTCCCAAACCTGGTGATCGACCTGCTCACGGGTCCCATGCGGGGCTGGCAGGCGAGCGGCGTGGCATCGCTGTTCCAGGTTGCCGGTGTGCCGGTGACGCGCGCGGGGTACTCGCTGCTGCTTGGTGACGGAGCCGGCGTGCGCGAACTGGTGATTAGCAGCGGGTGCAGCGGCATTCGTTCACTCGTTGCTTTGTCGGCGCTGGCGGCGCTCCTGGGGCATCTCCAGGGCTTGCCGCCAGGCCGGCATCTGTTGCTGATGGCGGCCGGCGTGGCGGTCGTCAATGCTGCCAACTTCGCCCGGATCTCTGCGACCGCGCTCGCGGCCCTCCACTGGCCGGCTCCAACGGTGACCGACGTGCACGACGCCGCAGGGTTGGTCGTGCTGCCCGTGATGGTGGCCGCCCTGGTATGGACGGCGCGCAGGCTCGAACCGGAGGGACGGGTGAGCCATGCCTAACCGCGCCACCTTCTCGCACATCGCCGCCACCGTGTTGCTTGCTGCCCTGGCGATTGGCAGTGTCGCGCAGGCTCAGCGCGTCCGGCCGGTGTCCGCGCCGGTTCGATTCGACGCGATGACTCTGGCGCGAGCCGGCGCGTGGTCACGCGTGCCCGACAGCCCGACGCGCAGCAAAGTGAACGTTGACGCGCTCACCTCCGCGCGCTACCGCCGCGCCGATGGGGCGCTGCTACAACTGACGATCGCGTCCCGCGGCGATGCGCGCCGCCAGTTCGAGATGCACTATCCCGACCTGTGTCACGAACTTCGCGGCGACGTGGTGGATGCGCAATCCCCACGGCTCGTGTCGTTGCCGCACGGCGGCCCGTGGCCCGTGCAGGTCTTCTCGTGGCGACCGGCGGCGCCGACGACCGGCGCCCTGTGCCTGTACGGCATGGTGCTCGGCGGCCGCGCGGTTCCGCACACCCTGTCCGCCAAGTGGACGCAACTGTCGGCCAGCCTGTTCGGTACCACACTCGCCGGTCACCTGCTACGGGTCGATGTTTTCGCCCCTCGCGACCTCGAGTCGCGGATGTCCGCAGGAACAAATTTTCTCTCATCGCTCGATGGCGCGCTGGATGAGTCGATGCGAGCCGCGTTGTTTGGAACCAGCCCACCCACAGAAACCACTAAGGAGAACCTCCGATGAAATGCAATACCAGGCTAGCCGTCACCGCCGTGGCCTTCCTCATGGGCACGCCGACGCTCTCGCAAGCACAGAGCCCGGTGCCGGTCGAGGTGTATGGCGAGAACAGGAACAACAGGAACAACGGGAACAACGGTGACGACGGTGACGACGGTGACGACGGCAGGGACGATGAAACGGGTGACGTGGCGACTGCTCCAGAACCGGCCACGCTCACGCTGTTTGGGCTCGGCCTCGCCGGCGTCGCGGCGGCGCGGAAGCGGCGTCGCTCGAAGGCGCTTCCGCCATCCTGAGTCTCGGCGCCTGAAGGCCGAGCCCAACTGGATCGTGGCGCCACGGTAGACTGGGCTGGTCAGCCTTAATCCATGTCCTTTTCCTGGGAGCCCGATCCGCGAACACTCGCCGAGGCCCGGCTCTCGGGTCTCGTGCAGTCGCTGGTCGATGCCCTGATCTTCGAGGACGAGCATCGCCGGATCCTGCTGGTCAACCAGGCGTTCTGCGACCTGTTCGCGGTGCCGGCTCCGCCCGAGGCACTGAAGGGATACGACTGCGTCAAGGCGGCGCAGGAGAGCAAGCACCTGTTCGCCGACCCCGAGGGAGTGCTGGCACGCATCGATGACGTGCTGGCCGCGCAGGCACCAGTGCACTGCGAGATGCTGCAGATGGCGGACGGCCGTGTGCTCGAACGTGACTATGTGCCCGTCTTCCTGGACCATCACTACAGCGGACACTTGTGGCGCTATCGGGATATCACGTCCACCACGCAGGCCCGCCAGCGACTGACCACGGTCTCGGCCGTGAGCCGCGGCCTGGTGGACGCCACCACAGAAGTGGCGGCGTACGAGCGTGTCATCGAGTCGGTGTGCCAAGGCCTGGGCTGGCCGATGGGCGCGGCTTTTGCGGCCGCGGCGGACGACGCAACGCTGGTCCCAGTCGCCACGTACGCTTTTGGTGGCGACCCGGTCGCGGGTCAGCGCTACCGCCAGGTCACATCCGAGTTCGTCCCCCGTTTCGGCGAAGGCCTGCCGGGTCTGGCGTGGAAAAGCGGTCGATCGCTGTGGGCGACCGACGTTCAGCAGGAGCCGACCTTCGTGCGCCGGGCGTTGGCCAAGGAAATCGGCCTGCGCAGTGTCGCCGAGGTGCCGGTGATGTCCGCGGGCGTCGCCATCGGCGTGCTCGAGTTCGTGACGACCTATCAACGCGAGCTCGACGCCGAGGCGCAGAGCCTGCTCGAATCAATCGGCGCGCAGCTTGGCCAGGTGGTCGCGCGCATTCGCGCGCAGGCCAGCCTCATCGCTCAAGGAGCGCGGCTGCGCGCCATTCTCGATTCGGCCCTCGACGCCATTCTGACCATCGACGCGTCGGGTCACATCGAGGAATTCAACCCGGCGGCGGAGCGGATGTTCGGCCGGTCGCGACAGGAGGCGATCGGCCAACGGCTCTCTGACCTGATCGTGCCGGAGGCACTGCGGGCGCAGCACG
>CAMBHC010000163.1 GCA_945866285.1 Candidatus Sulfopaludibacter sp. SbA3
CTGCGGAAACGCGTAGAAGGCGCCTTGCGGCTCTGGTAACGACACGCGTGGTAACACCGACAACGCAGCGGTCACCTGCGCCCGGCGCCTCGCGTAGTGCGCACGCAGTTCCGTGATGTACGGCTCGCCGTCCTGCAGAGCGGCGATGCCGGCCTGCTGCACCATGGCCGAGGGGTTCGAGGTCATGAACTCCACGGCCCGGGACATCGTCTTGATGGTGGCCGCGCTGGCCTGTGCCCAGCCGAGCCGCCAGCCGGTCATGTTGTAGGTCTTCGAGAAGCTGTTGACGACGATCAGGCGATCGCGGTTGCCGGCGACTCGCGCGAACGACGGCGCCACTCGTGGCGGCGCAGCTTCAGGTGCGCCGGCATACACCAGCCGCTCATAGACTTCATCCGCCAGGATCACCAGGTCGTGTTGCGCGGCCAGTTCCAGCAGGGCGCGTTGTTCTTCGACGGTAATCATCCAGCCGGTCGGATTCGAGGGGCTGTTGACGATGATCATCCGGGTGCGGCGATCGACGGCGGCGCGCAGGCGACCGAGATCGAGCCGGTAGCCCGCGCCGTCGCGCGCCAGTGGCACGGGGCGCGGTTCGCCACCGGACATAAGCACCGCATTCGCGAAAATCGCGTAAGCCGGCGAGACGATGACCGCGTTGTCGCCCCGAGCGATGAACGCGCGGATGGCGGCGTAGATGGCCATGGAGGCGCCGACGGTGCTCATGATCTCTGACGCGGCGTAGGTCACACCGTGCAACGCGTGGACCTTGTCGGCGATCGCCTGGCGCAGCTCGGTGCAGCCGGCCGTGTGGGTGTAGAACGTGTGTCCAGCGGTCAGGGCCGCGTCAGCCGCCTCGCAGATGAAGGCGGGTGTCGGCATGTCGGATTCGCCGTAGCAGAGCTTGATCGATCCAGGCATGGCCTCGGCGGCCGTCGCGATCTGGACCATGGGCGACTCGGCCACACCGAGCAGTTCCGGGGAATAGCGCACCGGCGCATTCTATTGCACGGGCTATCGGACCGACAGTCCTCGCATCATCTGTCCGGCGATCTCGCGGACGATCTTCGCGGCGACGGCGGCGGTGACACCGCTGGAATCCTGCTGCGGATTGAACTCGACCACATCGGCGCCGACGATGGTGCCGGCGAGCCGATGAATCATCGACAGCACATCGCGGACGCTGAGGCCGCCCGGTTCCCGGTGCGAAACGCCAGGCGCGAATGCCGGGTCCAGGCCGTCGAGGTCGACCGAGATGTAGACCGGTCCGTCGATCGCCGGCCGCGCGCCGGCGGCGAAGTGCTGCATCTCGATGCAGTTCACGCCGAAGCGGGCCACCTGCAGCCGCTGGTGCGGCGTGAGTGTGCGGATGCCGACTTGCACCAGCGTGACGCCAGGACAGTCTTCAAGGATGCGGGCGAACGGGCACGCGTGCGAGTAGCGATCGCCCTCGAACTCGTCGTAGAGATCGCCGTGCGCGTCGATGTGCAGCAGGGTCAGCGTCGGTCGCACGGCGGCGATGGCCCGCAGGATGGGATAGGTGACCGAGTGATCGCCACCCAGGGCGATGGGCTGGAAGCCGGCGGCCAGGACCGCGCCGACGCCCATCTCGATCTGCGCGCGCGCCTGCTCCGGCGTCTCTGACAGGGTCAGGTCGCCGGCGTCGGTGAGCCCCGCCAGATCGGCCCCATTCTCGGTGAAACGGTTCCCGGCCGGCGACGACAGCGCCTGGCGGATCAACGGCGGCCCCGCAGCCGAGCCGCGCAGGAAAGAGGAACTCGCGTCGTAGGGCAGCCCGATCAGTTGCGGTCTAGTCACGATTCGCACCCCAGCACTCCAGCACTTCAGCACCCCAGCACCCCAGCACCCCAGCACCCTTACATGCCTGGGGGCGTGAAGCGACCATCGTTGGCGAGCCAGCCGCCATCGACGAACAAGATCGTGCCGGTGACGTAACTGGCGGCATCAGACAGCAGAAACACTGTCGGCCCCGCCATTTCTTCGGCGGTGGCCCAACGCTTCATGGGCGTCTTGTCGGCGTAGGCTTGGTACCACCCGGCTTGCGCTTTGATCGGCGCGGTCAGCGGCGTTTCGGTGACACCCGGTCCCACGGCATTGACGCGCACGCCTTGCTCACCCCATTCGGTCGCGGCGGTTCGCACCAGCTGCACGATGCCGGCCTTGGTCATCGAGTAGACCGACTGGCCGGGCTCCGTCACCAGCGAGCGGATCGACGAGAACAAGACGATGCTGCCGGATTTCTGGAGGACCATCAGTTGGCCCGCGGCCTGCAGCACGTTGAAGTTGCCGCGCAGGTTGACGCGGACGACGCGGTCGAATTCCTCGCCGGTGTACTTGAGGATCGGCTTCCGGACGTTGATCGCCGGTGTGCAGACCAAGCCGTCAAGCCCGGTGCGGTTGCGGAGCGAATTCGCGAGCGCGTCGCGCACCGACGTTTCGTCGGCGATGTCGACGACGCCGGAATCGGCTGATCCGCCGGCCTTGGCGATCGAAGTCGCGGTCGCGGCGGCGTGGTCGGCGTTGATGTCGAGGCAGATGGTGTGGCCGCCCTGTTGTGCCACGCCAAGGGCCACGGCCTGGCCGATGCCCGAGCCGGCGCCAATTACCGCAATGGTCTTGCCGTCAAGTCTGAACATCTCGACATGATACCTGCCGGGAGGGCACTTCTAGTCGGGAGTCGGGAGTCGGTCGGGATAAAATCGCCACCGTGCCTCCGTCCGACATTGACCGCATTCTTGCTGAAGTGGACCGCGCCGCCGATGAGATCGTTGACTTCGCCGCGCGGCTGGTTCGCATCCCCACGGTGAACCCGCCGGGCGAGGAATACGAGACTTGCGCCAACGCGATTGGCGATCAGCTGCGCGCCCATGGCGCCGAAGTTCAGCTGCTACCGGCCATCGGCAAGATCGAGCACACCCCGCGTCACCCGCGCATCAACGTCGTCGGCCGCCACGAGGGCCGCGCGCAAGGGCCGGCGATTCACCTGAACGGCCACTTCGACGTCGTCCCCGCCGGACTGGGCTGGACTCGCGATCCGTTCGGCGGCGAGATTGTCGGCGATCGCCTGTATGGCCGCGGCTCGTGTGACATGAAGGCGGGACTGGCGGCTGCGGTGTTTGCGGCGGAGGCCATTCGCCGTGCCGGTGTGGCGCACGCCGCGCCGATCGAGATCAGCGGCACGGTGGATGAAGAGAGCGGCGGGTTCGCCGGGGTGGCGTGGCTGGCCGAGAACCGCTGGATCTCGCGCGAGCGGACGAAGGCGGTGATCATTCCCGAGCCGTTCGGCGTCGATCGCGTGTGCATCGGCCATCGCGGCGTCTACTGGTTTGAAGTGGTGGCCGAGGGCCGCATTGCGCACGGCAGCATGCCGTATCTCGGGGTCAGTGCCATCGAAGGGATGTCGCACCTGCTCGACCTGGTCCGCGATGAACTGGGGCCCGCGCTGCTCGGTCGCGTGACGGCCATGCCCGTGGTGCCCGAAGGCTCGCGACACGCCACCATCAACATCAACGGCATCGAGGGCGGTCAGCAGGTGGACGAGTCGCCCAGTCCGTGTGTGGCCGATCGCTGCCGCGTCGTGTTTGACCGCAGGTTCCTGCTCGAAGAGGGCCTCGACCGCACGCGCGCAGAGATCGCTGCCCTGGTCGCGAAGGCCCAGTCGCGGATGCGCGAGGTGCGGTTCACGATCGAAGACCGGATGATCGTCGAGCCGACGCGCGCCCCCGAAGGCGCGCCGGTGATCGCCGCGCTCACCGATGCCATCGCCCGTGTCGTGGGCCGGCCGGCGTCACTGGTGGCCAGTCCCGGCACCTACGATCAGAAGCACGTTACCCGCATCGGCGGTGTGCCGCAGTGCGTGGCGTACGGGCCAGGGGAGTTGGCCCTCGCGCATCAGCCCGATGAGTACTGCTCGATTGCGGATATTGTGATGGCAACGAAGGTATTGGCGCTGGCCGTTCTGGCGCTGGCAGAGTAACAGTGTCTGACACCGCGGGGATGCCTGATGGTGTCAGACACTTTACGAAAAGGAACCGATGACCGGACAAGAAATGGTGGCGCTGTCGAAACAACACTCGCTCTACGAGTGGTCAGCGCAGGCGAATGTCGATCCCATCCCGGTCGCGAAGGCCAAGGGCATTTACTTCTGGACGCCGGAAGGCAAGCGCTTCATCGACTTCAACAGCCAGCTGATGTGCGTCAACATCGGCCACGGCGATCCGCGGGTGATCAAGGCGATCCAGGATCAGGCCGCCACGCTGGCCTACGCCAATCCGTTCATGGCCACCGAGCCGCGCGCCAGGCTGGGGCAGAAGCTGGCGTCGATCTGTCCCGGCGACATCAACGTGTTCTTCTTCACCAACGGCGGTGCCGAGGCCGCGGAAAACGCCATCCGCATCGCGCGGATGTACACGGGGCGTCACAAGATCCTCACCCGTTACCGTTCGTATCACGGCGGCACGGCCGGTGCGCTCACCTTGACCAGCGATCCGCGCCGATGGGCCGCGGAACCCGGCATTCCTGGCGTCGTCCGCGTGCCGCATCACTATCACGGCATCGAGCGCGGCTCCGACACCGCCGCAGAGGCGCTCGCGATTCTCGAAGAGATCATCATGATGGAGGGCCCGCAGACCATTGCCGGCTTCATCCTGGAGACCGTCACCGGTACCAACGGCATCCTGATTCCGCCGGATGGCTACCTCGAAGGCGTCCGCGCGCTCTGTGACAAGCACGGCATCATGATGATTGCCGACGAAGTGATGTCCGGCTTTGGCCGTACCGGGGCGTGGTTCGCCGTTGATCACTGGAAGATCGTGCCCGACATCATCACCATGGCCAAAGGCCTGACCAGTGCCTACGTGCCACTGGGCGCGGTTGGCGTGCGGCAGGGAATCGCCGATCACTTCCAGCAGAAGGTGCTGTTCAGTGGCCTGACCTACAACAGTCACCCGCTGGGCTGCGCCGCAGCGCTGGCCACCATCGCGGTCTACGAAGAGGACAACCTGATCGAACACGCGAAGGCGATGGGCGTGGTGATGGGGAAGATGCTGGCGGAACTGAAGGCGAAGCATCCGTGCGTCGGCGATGTCCGTTCCATCGGCCTGTTCGGGATCGTCGAGCTGGTCAAGGACCGCAAGACCATGGAGCCGCTGGCGCCGTTCAACGGCACGACGCCGCCCATGCAGGCGCTGGCGAAGTTCTTCCGCGAGCAGGGGCTCTATACGTTTGTGCGATGGAACACCTTCTTCACCAATCCGCCGCTGTGCATCACTGAGGCGGAGCTGGCGGAGGCGTTCGCGATCATCGACAAAGGCTTGTACATCACGGACCAGGCTGTCGGCTGAGCGGATTCCAGGTTGCCTGGTCCATCCGCCCAGGGGCGGAATCCGCCCAGGGGCGGACGGCACTGCCGGTCAACGACGGCGCCTGCGCCGACGCCCAGAAATCGCATTACGATCCCTCGCGCGCATCTTGCCCGCGGCTAGAATCAGTAGACATGTCTGTTCGCGACGTCATCATCATTGGAGCGGGGCCGTCCGGGCTGGCCACCGCCATTGCCGCCAAGCACTTCGGTCTCGACTACCTCGTCCTCGAAAAGGGGGCGCTTGTCGACGCCATCGCGCGGTTTCCCATCAACATGGTGTTCTTCACCACGCCTGAACTGTTGGAGATCGGCGGCATTCCGCTGACCACGCCGTACGAGAAGCCGACGAGGGCCGAGGCGCTGCGGTACTACCGCAAGGTCGTTGACACCTTCCAGCTGCAGGTCTCGCTGTTCGAAGAGGTGACCGCCGTCGAAACGGCTTCCGTGGAAGAGGCGGCCGCTGCGGGGGCGTCGACCTTGTTTCTTGTCCACACCCGCAACGCGCGCGGCGTGACGCGCGTCCGCGAGGCCCGCAATGTCGTGCTGTCGATGGGCTACTACGGCGCGCCGGTGATGTTGAACATTCCGGGTGAAGACCTGCCGCACGTGTCGCATTTCTACCGTGAAGCGCACCCGTATTACCGGCAGCGCGTGGTGATTGTCGGCGGCAAGAACTCCGCCGCCGAGGCGGCGCTCGAGATTCATCGCGCCGGCGGCCACGTGACCATCGTCCATCGTGGCGCCGCGTTCGGCGACTCGATCAAGTATTGGGTGAAGCCCGACATCGAGAACCGCGTCAAGGCAGGTTCGATTGCCGCTCACTTCAACGCGAACATCGTCGAGATTCGCCCGACTGAAGTGGTGCTCGACTCGGGGCGGACTTTGCCGGCGGAAGGGGTATTGCTGCTGACCGGGTATCGCGCGGATCCGGAATTCATGCGGCGGGCGGGCGTGGATATTAATCCCGACACGCTCGAGCCGACCTACAGCACCGAAACCTACGAGACCAACGTCCCT
>CAMBHC010000164.1 GCA_945866285.1 Candidatus Sulfopaludibacter sp. SbA3
CGGGCGTGCCCGCTCCGCGACCGGATCGCCCTGCTGCCGTGCCACCTTTCGTAAACGCTGCGCTTCCTCCCGGGCCTCCGCAAGACTGACGAGACGCACGCTCCCCAAGCCGATATCGCGACGGGTGCCCTGCACCACCGTGCGCAGCAGCCAGCTTTTCGCGCCGCTGGGCTTCACAAACAAGTAGAGGCCGTTGCCGTCGGCGATACGGCCTGGCGTGCGGGTGGCCGCGACCCGTCGAGCGGTCAGGGCATGACTGGGGTGGGCGGTCCGAGGAGAAGAGCGTTCCCTCATGTGTTCCCACAAACTAGCGTGGATTCAGCGGGAAGTCAATGGACGACTCGGGACGGGTGTGTAGCCGCATCTCTTTGCGAATGAAGGTCGTAGAGGATGTTATTGGATTTGTCTGGACGATAAATTGGCGGAGAGAAAGGGATTCGAACCCTTGGTACAATTTCTTGTACACACGCTTTCCAAGCGTGCTCCTTCAACCACTCGGACATCTCTCCGTTCGAGGGATAACTAGCTTATCGTGAAAGCTCCATCCAAGTGAAACGCCGACTGCCGGCGCGCGATTCTTCCCTCGACGACGGCGGACGCCGCGCCCCCTGTCCTGGCCATCAAGACCGGGCCAGGCCTAACCGGCCGCGGCTTCGAGCGCCTTGAGTTGGTCTGGATGTCCGAGCACGACCAGTTGGTCGTTAGCGCCGATGATCGCCTCCGGCGCGGGATTGAACTCCATGTGCCCGGCGGCACGCTTGATGGCCACGACGATGACGCCGAAATCCTGGCGGAGGTTGGCGTCACGAATGGAGGCGCCGACGAAGCGAGAGTTGGCCTTGACCTCGATCTGCTCGGCCGCCAGGTCGAGCCGTTCGGAACTGGTGGCCAGTCGCATGAAGTCCACGACGGCCGGCCTGAGTGCGGTGGCCGCCATCTGCACGCCGCCCAATTGATACGGCGACAACACGCGGTCGGCCCCGGCGCGCTTGAGCTTCGGCTCGGCGTCTTCCGATTCGATGCGGGCGATGATGAACAGGTCGGGACGCAACACCCGGGCGGTCAGCACGGTGTAGACGTTCTCGGCGTCGGTGCCCACGGCGGCAATCAGGCCACGGGCGCGCTCGATGCCAATGCGGCGCAGTACGTCCTCGCGGCTGGCATCGGCTTCCACCGCCATGCCGCCGCGCGCGATCACAGCATGCACGCGATCCGGGTCGCGGTCGACCACCACGTACGGAATGCCCTGGCGCTGGAACTCGTCGGCAATCACACCGCCAATGCGCCCGTAGCCGCAGATGATGAAGTGGTCCTTGAGCTGCTCAAGCATGCGGTTGAACCGGCGCGATTCTAATCCCTTGCGAAGGCCGCCTTCGACGATCTCGGCCATGACGACCGACGCCGTGTAGAACAACGTCGACACGCCGGCCAGCAGCACAAAGACCGTCCACACCTGACCGGCGAACGAGGTCGCGTGGACTTCGCGGTAACCCACCGTGGTCACCGAGATGATCGTCATGTAGAACGCGTCCCACGCGCTCCACCCCTCGACCACCATGTAGCCGGCGGTGCCGACCGCCGTGACTATCAGGAACAGGATGACGGCAAGGCCCGGACCGCGCGCCCAACTCCATGGCCTGACCTGCATCGCTGCTCATGATATGCGGTCGAGGTGGCCGGCGGCTACCTGGCGATCGAGTCGAGGACGTCCCACCGTTCCATGGCCGCCAGCAACTCCGCCTCAACGACCGCCACGCGCTCCATCGTCTTCTTGATGGCGTCGGCGCCGTCCTTGTAGAACGCGGGCCGGGCCATCGTGGCCTGGAGCTGTTGCTGTTCCGCCTCGAGCGCCGCAATGCGCTTGGGCAGGGCGGCGTACTCTTTCTCTTCTTTAAACGACCGCTTGGCTTTCGCTGTGGTCTTGGTTTTTGATCCCGACGGTTCTTTGGCAACTCCCGACGACGGCTTGGCAGCTCCCGACGGTTGTTTGGTGACCACCGGCGGGTTCTTTGACTGGCGTTGCCAGTCTTCGTAGCCGCCCACGTACTCTTGCACCTTGCCGTTGCCCTCGAACGCGAGCGTGCTCGTGACGACGTTGTCCAGGAAACGGCGATCGTGACTGACCAGGAGCAGGGTGCCCGGCCACTCGACCAGTTGCGCTTCGAGCAGTTCGAGCGTTTCGAGATCGAGGTCGTTGGTCGGTTCGTCGAGCACCAGCACGTTGGCGGGACGCGTGAACAGCCGCGCCAGCAGCAGGCGATTGCGCTCGCCACCCGACAGCGCCTTCACCGGCGAACGGGCGCGCTCGGGCGAGAACAGGAAGTCGGCCAGGTAGCCGTGCACGTGCTTCGGCACGCCGTTCACGGTCACCGTGTCGGCGCCGTCGCCCACGGTGTCAACGACGGTGCGCTCGGGATCGAGTTGCTCACGCTGCTGGTCGAAGTACGCCACCTGCACGTTGGCGCCGCGGCGCACCTCGCCGGCCTGCGCCGGCAGCTCGCCCAACAACAACCGCAACAGCGTCGTCTTGCCGGCGCCGTTGGGACCGATCAAGCCGATGCGATCGCCGCGGATCACGCGCAGCGACAGGTCCTTCACCACCGGTGAGACGCCGAATGCGTGGCTCAGGCCCTTGGCCTCGAACACCATCTTGCCCGACGGATCCGCCTGGTCCACCTGCATGCGGACATTGCCCATCAGCCCGCGCCGCTCCGCGCGCTCGGCGCGCATCGCCATCAGCGCCTTCACGCGCCCTTCGTCGCGGGTGCGCCGCGCCTTCACGCCGCGGCGCAGCCACACTTCTTCCTGCGCCATCTTCTTGTCGAACTTGGCGTTCTGCAGTTCCTCGTTGGCCAGCCACTCTTCCTTCTTGCGCTCGAAGGTGGCGTAGTTGCCCGGCCACGAGGTCAGCATGCCGCGGTCGATTTCGACGATGCGACTGGCGACCTTCTCAAGGAAGGTGCGATCGTGCGTGACGAAGATCACGGCGCCGGCGTAATCCAGCAGGAACGTTTCGAGCCACTCGATGGCCTCGATGTCGAGGTGGTTGGTCGGCTCATCCAAGAGCAACACGTCAGGCCGGCTGACCAGCGCGCGGGCCAGCAGCACCCGGCGCTTCCAGCCGCCGGACAAGGTGTCGACAATGGCTTCGGACGGCAGGCCGAGCTTGGTGATAATCAGCTCGACCCGCTGCTCCAGGCTCCAGCCATCGCGCTCTTCCAGCTCGTGCTGGTAGTTCCCCAGGCGCATCATCGCCTCTTCGCTGTAGTCGGTCGCCACTTCCACCGCGGCATGGTGGTAGTTCGCGATCAGCGCGCCGAGATCGCCGAGGCCGTCGGCAATGACATCAAACACCGGCTTATTGGCCGACAGCGGCACGTCCTGCACCAGCCGCGCGACACGGGCCCCGGGTTGGGTCCACACGGTGCCGGCGTCCGGCTTCATCTCGCCGCCGATGATCTGCATCAGCGTGGACTTGCCGGTGCCGTTGCGGCCGATGATGGCAATGCGTTCGCCCGGCTCCACCTGCAGGGCCGCTTTGTCGAGCAGCGGCAGGTGGCCGTAGGCGTGGGAGATCTGGTCGAGAACTACAAGAGGCATGGAACTCTCAAGCGTACCGCAGATTATGGGACAGCCGCAGATTTACCGCAGATTATGGAACAGCCGTAGATTCACCGCTGATCCTGGCTCTGCCCTTCTTACTTTGTCCCGAGCGGCCGCAGTTGCTTCCAGCGTTCGATGAACGCCACCGCCGCATTCACCGACGCTTCGGTCTCGGTGCGTCCGCGCTCGGCAGTGGCGGTCTTGACGTCGAGCGCGCTCCACACGCCCGTCTCGGTCATGTCCTTCGTGGACGTGCCCTTCCCCGTCGAGGCGGCCTTGAGCGCCTCGGCCAGGAACACGCGCGTGGCCGTGGGGTCGCCGGCGGCCACCTCGGGCAGGATCTTCTGGAGGTGCGGCAGCAGCGTCAACGGCGCCGTGCGGGCCACACTCATGTTCACGAGGTTGGGCGTGAGATAGAGCGACCGCGACGTCTCGCTCACCCCGGCGTGACGGTCAAACACCGACCCCGGCCGGGCCGCGCCCGTCCGAAACGGCTGCGCGGCATCGTCCAGCTCCACGGCCATGCCGGCCGTCTCCTGATTGATGCGATCGACCAGGTACTGAACGGTGGCGGCGTTGCCGGCATGACCGTTCAGGATCAGGAAGCGCTTGAAGCCGTGCGCGAGCAGGCTCTGTGCCGCCTGGAAGTAGACCAGCTGAATAGTCTCGGCCGGCAGCGTGATGGTGCCGGGAAACGCCATGTGATACGGCGAGTTGCCAGGGTACAGAATCGGCGCCACCAGCACGTCTGTTTTCTGCGCGATCAGTTTCCCGCGCTCGATCACGCCCAAGGTGTCGGTCCCGATCGGCCCCTGCAGCCCGTGCTGCTCGAGCGACCCGATCGGCAAAATCACCATGTCGGTGCGTGTCAGCAGGTCAACGACTTCAGGAGACGTCATGTGCGGCAGGTAGTTCTTGACCTACTGCTCGTGCCACAGCGGATTAGCGGGTGCGGCCGCGGGCGCCGGCGCCGGCGCCTGGGCGAACGTTGACGAAGCGGACAACACACCAAGGACCACCGCAACGGCCACACGGATTCGCAACATGAGAGTTCTCCTGTCTTATGAACGGGCGGGCGCCGCAGCGCTACTTGCTGCGGACGGCCGTCATCGTGATTTCAAGCCGCGCGCCACGCGCCAGGTCTTTCACGGCCACGGTGGAACGCGTGGGATAAGCGCCGTTGGGAAAGTACGACGTGTAGAGCGCGTTGAACCTGGCGAAGTCGGCCATGTCGGCCAGGTAGATGGTGACGGCGACGACGTCGGCAAGCGACATGTCGGCGGCCGCCAGCACCGTCTGGACGTTGGTCATGATCTGCTTCATCTCGGGCTCGAGACCGCCGGGCACCAGCCCGCCCGAGACGGGGTCACCGCCCGTGCTGCCCGACAAGTACAACGTGTCGCCCGCCAGGATGCCCGGCACGAGCGGCGACGGCGTGGGTTTGTAGCCGGCGGGCTGAATCACGCGTCTGACCGGCGCCGGCCCACGACTCTGTTGGACGGCAGCACCGCCGAAGTACAGAACGTTGGGCGCTTCCGATCGCGCCACTGCAATATCCAGCCGGCCGTCCTTGTCGATGTCACCAATCGCCAGTCCGTAGGCCGTGCCCTTGGCGTCACCGAACAGCACCGGCGTGAACCGGCGGCCCGAACCGTCGTTGAAGAATACGGCCGGCCGCGCCTCGATGTAGCCGACGACGATGTCGGTCTTGGTGTCGCCATCGAGATCGCCAAGCGCGAGCGCGTACGGCGCCTTGTCGCCCAGGCCGATCGGCACTGCGGCCGACAGACGGTTACCGGCCTCACCGTAGTAGATCGCCACGCCGGTCTTCTCGTCGATGGTGACGAGATCCTGCCGGCCGTCGCCATTCAGATCGGCTGCAGCCGACATGCGGATGTTCGCATCGGCAGGCCCGAACGGCACGCGGACCGCGCCGACGAACGTGCCCTTGCCGCCGTTGACATAGATGTGGCTCTGGCCCCCGTCGCGGTGCGGCACGATCAGGTCCGCCAAGCCATCACCGGTGACATCGGCGGCCGTGATCGTCGTCGCCGACTCGGTGGCGAACTTCTCACACGTGCTATCGAACTGGCCGCGCCCCTTGTTGAAGCAGATGTAGCTGGCGCCGGGCCGGTCGCCGGTGCGGTTGGCGACGACGATGTCGGGACGGCCGTCGGCGTTGAGATCCACGATGGTGGCGTTGCGCGTCGGCCAGTCGGGCTCGCCAAAGTTGGACCCCGGCGTGAAACGGCCCGTGCCGTCGTTGAGATACACCAGCTTCGGATCCTTATCGTTGCTGATCACCACATCCAGGTCGCGATCGCCGTCGAGATCGACCAGGTGTCCGGAGTACGAGCGATCGGAGGCGCTGCCCAGATCGTACGATTTGGAAAACCCGCCGTGGCCATCACCAAGCATCACCCGGTCGACCAGCGGCCAGTGGCGCCCCTTGGCGAGCACCAGGTCGGGGTTGCCGTCGCCGTTGACGTCGCCAATGCTGACGTTGGCTGAGGTCTCGGAGGTCGCCTCGAGCAGCACGGTGCGCTCGTACTGAGGCAGCGCCGCTGGCGCGGCTGGCCGTTGCGCCGAGGCGCCGTCAAAATAATTCACGATCTCGCGAGCGGCGCGGCCCATGCGGTCTTCGGCCTCGCCGTACGACCCCGTCACGCCGTTGACGAAAAACGAGATGATCACCGTACCGGAGCGCGCCGACACAAGGGCGACGTCGTTGGCGATCACGCCGCTGTCGCCGGTCTTGTGCGCCACGGGCACGTCGAGAAAGTGTGGAATGCG
>CAMBHC010000165.1 GCA_945866285.1 Candidatus Sulfopaludibacter sp. SbA3
CCACCAGATACACACACGGCAGGTGATTCTGCAGCGCGACGTCCTGCGCGCGCAGGTGCTTCTTGACCGTGAGGGGATAGTAAGTGCCGCCTTTGACGGTGGCGTCGTTGGCCACGATCATGACGTCGCGTCCCGACACGCGGCCAATGCCGGTCACGATGCCGGCCGCTGGCGCGTCATTGTCGTACATACCGCAAGCCGCCAGCGGCGAGAGTTCAAGGAACGCCGACCCGGGATCGATCAACGCTTCGATCCGCTCGCGCACGGGCAGCTTGCCTTGCTCGCGATGCCGGGCGAGGTACTTCGGGCCGCCGCCAAGGCGGGACTGGGCCAGCCGATCGCGATGCTCCTGGACCAGTGCCAGCATGCGCTCCCGGTTCGCGCGGAAGTCGGCCGAGGCCGGATCGATATGCGAGGTGAGGGGATCCATTACGAGCCCGCGGTTACCATCCGCAGCAGTCCGTCTTGAATCGGCAGGCCGGGCAGCGCCAGACGGCATGCATGCGATACATCTCGGCGCCGCAGCGCTCGCACCTCATCGCGTCCTCTGATGACGCGGGTGGCGCGGCTCGCAGCGCGGAGGTGATCGGCGTGACAACCAGTGTGACCGGGGGCTTGTCCACCCGGTCATTATACCGGCCTTACTTATCCAGAATCAGGACGACGCCGGCCACGAGCAGCAGCCCGACTGCGAACGGGGGCAAGGGCATGCGTTCGGTCTTGTCCGCCGTCGGCTGACGTGATGCTAATCCGCATCATTCAGGAGCGAATTCCCATCTGGCCTGTATGAATCCGCTGTGTGTATAGTTGGGAGTCAGCATGGCTTTACCGAAGCCCCCAGGTCGGCACCGGGTCCTCGTCGTCGACGATGAGCCGATGGTGACCGAGTGGCTGAAGATGGTGGTGGAGCAGGCCGACCGCAATCCCGCCTACGAAGTGCGCGCGGCGGCAGTCGGGTCGCGCGCCCTGGAGTTGTTCCGGTCGTGGCGGCCCGAGATCGTGCTGATCGACATCTTGTTGCCCGACATCGACGGCATTGCGTTGCTCCGGCAGCTCAAGGCCATCGACGCCGCGCCGGAGATGATCGTGGTCAGTGGTGTCGGCACCATCACCCGCGCGCTCGAAGCCGGCCAGGCTGGCGCCTTCTACTTCATCGAGAAGACCAACCTGGATCCCGGCGGCCTGCTGGCGATCTTGGATCGCGCTACCAGCTTGCAGGTGGAGCGAGCCCAGCACGAGCGGCTGAAGGAACAGATGCGCGGGCAGTATGCCTTCGCCAACATGATCGGCCGCAGCGAGAACATGCGCGAGCTGTTCGACCTGGTCGATGCCGTGGCCGAGAGCGATGCCAATATCCTGATCCACGGCGAGAACGGCGTCGGCAAGGAACTGATCGCCAACGCCATTCACGTGCGCAGCAGCCGGTCGAAGGGCCCGTTCATCAAGATCAACTGCGCGGCCCTGCCGAAGGACTTGATCGAGTCGGAACTGTTTGGCTACAAGAAGGGCGCGTTCACCGGCGCGACCGGCGACAATGTGGGCCTGCTCGAACTGGCCGCCGGCGGGTCGCTGATGCTCGACGAGATTGGCGAGATGCCGATCCTGTTGCAGACGAAGCTGCTGCGCGTGCTGCAGGAACGCGAGGATCGGCCGATTGGCAGCGATCGCCTGGTCAAGGTCGACTTCCGGTTGATCTGCGCCACCAACAGCGACCCCGAGGCGGCGCTCAAGGATGGCCGGCTGCGCGAAGATCTCTACTTCCGGATGAACACCATCACCCTGCGGGTACCCCCGCTACGCGACCGGACCGAGGACTTGCCGCTGTTGTGCGCGCACTTCCTCGAGAAGTTCAATAGCCGATACCAGAAGAGCGTGAAGACGATTTCGGCAGCGGCCTATCACCTGTTGATTCGCTTCCGCTGGCCCGGCAACGTCCGTGAGCTGGAGAATGCGATCGAGCGCGCCGTGCTCGTGGCCAAAGGCGCGGAAGTCCAGCCATCGGACCTGCCCGAGGCCATTCGTGGCGACTCGAGCAGCGAAGACGCGTTCACGGTGCCTCCGCACTACACGCTCGCCGAAATCGAACGCATGGTGGTGACGCAGACGCTGCAGCGGACCAACTGGAAGAAGCAAGAGGCCGCGCAGATTTTGGGCGTGTACCGCCCGACGTTGTATAGCAAAATCAAGAAACACGACATCAAGGATCCGCGTGCCGCAAGGCGCACGGACGAGGAGACGGAATGAACGATCGTAACCTGATGATTCTGGGCGGCGTGATCGGCGCCATTGTCGGCGTCGGCGTCGGCTACGCGCTGTTTACCGAACGCGGCCGCCAGTTGCGCGCCGAGTTGCAGCCCGAGATCGAGGGCGTCATTCGCGAGGCCGTTCGATTGACGCAAGTCGTGGATGAGGTCAAGACTGGTCGTCCGGCCGCGCCAGCGGCATCCTGGCCACGGCGGACCGTCTAGCGTGGCAGCTGGCCGCGGGCAGCCCGGAGGGCCTGTCCGCCTGATCGGCCTCGCGGCCTGGCGGGGCGTGGGAGAGCTCTACAATAGTGAGGGGCTGACGCACGCCGCCTCGGTGGCGTACTACGCGCTCATCTCCCTGTTCCCCCTGTTGCTGCTGTCACTCGCCATTCTTGGCGAGGTGACCGCCGATTCGGGTGAACGCGATGCGGTGGTCCGGTTCGTCTTTCGCTACTTCCCGAGGCAGTTCGACTTCATTACGGGCCAGTTGGACTCGTTCCAGACCGCGCCGGTGAGCTTTGGCGCCGGCGGCATGTTGATGCTAGTGTGGGCCTCGCTCGGCGTCTTCAACGCCGTGACCACGGCCGTGAATCACTCGTGGGGCGTGGCGACGCGCCGCAGCTTCCTGAAGCATCGCCTCGTGGCCTTCCTGATGCTGCTGTCAGCCGGCGGCGTGCTCCTTCTCGGCCTGACCCTGGCCAGCATCGTCCGGCTGGCCGAGAGCAGCCGCTTCGGCACGGCCATGACCGAGGCGCCGTGGATCGCCTGGGCGACGGGTGTGACGGCCCACTACGCGGCCACCCTGCTGTTGATTCTCTGCGTGGCGCTGGTGTTTTATTTCATCCCCAACGCGAAGGTGCGATTCCGAGACGTATGGCCGGGCGCCATCATGGTCGGCATCCTGTGGCGGGTGGCGTTTTCGCTGTTCGCCTGGTACGCCAGCGACCTCGCGACCTGGAACGTCGTCCACGGCTCCATCGCTGCCGTCGTGGTGTTCCTCATCTGGATCTACGTGAGCGTTGTCATCCTGCTGTACGGCGTCGAGATGACGGCGAGCTACGCACGCCTGCAGGACGCCGCTGAACGGCATCCAGTTCTGACTGCCGCAGTAAAGACAGCCACCGATTAGACACCGATTAGTCACCGATTCTGAACGGCCGCACGCAAGGCGAACGCTTGTCTGCGTCTAATCTGTGTAAATCTGTGGCTGACTTTTAGGACGCGGCGGCCCTCGCGTCCTCGCAGTATCATCGAATGATGTCCAATCGACTCGCGGGCGAGCAGAGCCCGTACCTGCTGCAGCACGCGCACAATCCGGTTGACTGGTATCCGTGGGGCGATGAGGCGTTCGCGGCAGCCCGCGCGGCCGGGAAGCCCATCTTCTTGTCGATCGGCTACGCCACCTGCCACTGGTGTCACGTCATGGAACGCGAGTCGTTCGAGAACCTCGGCGTCGCCAAGGTGCTGAACGACCACTTCATTTCGATCAAGGTCGATCGCGAGGAACGCCCAGACGTCGATCGCGTCTACATGACGTTTGTGCAGGCGACGACTGGTTCCGGCGGTTGGCCCATGAGCGTGTGGCTGACGCCCGACCTGCAGCCCTTCTTCGGCGGCACTTACTATCCGCCCAGGTCACAGTGGGGCCGGCCGGGCTTCGTTGACGTGCTCAGTGAGGTCAATCGCGCCTGGCGCGACGATCGGGCGAATGTGGTCAAGTCGGCGGCCGAGATTGTGGCGCGTCTTGAGCAGATGGCACTGGGACAGAACGATCGGCGCACCCCCGACGCCGGCGCGCTGGCCAAGACCTATCAGCAGTTCGCGCAGACCTTTGACGCGCGCCGCGGCGGGTTCGGCGATGCGCCGAAGTTTCCGCGGCCCAGCGAGTTGCTGTTCCTGTTGCGCGAGCACAAGCGCACCGGTGACGACGTGCCGCGGGCCATGGTCGTGCAGACGCTGCGCGCGATGGCCCTTGGCGGCATGCGCGACCACATCGGCGGCGGGTTTCACCGCTACTCGGTGGACGGTAACTGGCGAGTGCCGCACTTCGAGAAGATGCTGTACGACCAGGCGCAGCTGGTGCTGGCCTACCTCGAGGCGGCGCAGGCGAGCGACGATCCCTTCTTCGCCCAGGTCGCCGAAGACACCCTGCAGTACGTGCAGCGCGACATGACCGACGAAGCGGGTGGGTTCTATTCGGCCGAGGACGCCGACAGCATTCCGCCCGGCAGCGAAGGTGATCCCACCAGCCACAAGATGGAGGGCGCGTTCTACATCTGGGGCCAGGACGAGGTGCGCGCCGCCCTTGGTGACGACAGCCTGGTGTTCGAGGGCCGCTACGGCGTGTTGCCCAGCGGCAACGCGCCGTTCGATCCTCAGCAGGAATTCGTCAACAAGAACCTGTTGCACACCGCGCAATCGATTGCCGACCTCGCGCGCGCGAGCGGCAAGACGCCCGTCGATATTGCCGAGATCTTGTTGCGTACGCGTAAGGTCCTGTTCGACGTCCGAAACAAGCGGCCGCGGCCGCAGTTGGATGACAAGGTGCTGACCGCGTGGAACGGCCTGATGATCGCGGCGTGCGCGCGTGCCGCTCGCGTTCTTGGGCACCATAGCCTTGGCGACGGTGGCTCCGCAGAAGATGGTCCTCGGGGCGATGGTGCGGCAGCAGCGCGCCATCTGGAAAGCGCGGTTCGAGCCGCCACGTTCATCAAGCAGACCATGTGGGACGCGAACACCGGTCGATTGTTGAGGCGCTATCGCGCCGGGGATGCGGCGATTGAGGCCTACGCCGAAGACTTTGCATATCTCGTGTTCGGCGTGCTCGAGTTGTTCCAGGCGACCGGCCAGGCCGATTGGCTGGCGTGGGCGCGGACGTTGCAGGCGCGGCAGGACGAGCTGTTCGGGGATGGCGAGAGCGGCGGCTGGTTCAGCACGACCGGCGCCGACCCGTCGGTGTTGCTCCGCATGAAGGAAGACTACGATGGCGCAGAGCCCTCGCCGACGGCAGTATCGGCGATGAACTGCTGGACGCTGGCGCACCTGACTGGCGTGGCGTCGTACCGCGAGCGCGCGGCGGCGGCGCTGGCGTCGTTCGGCGGCCGCCTCGAAGACCAGGGCCGGGCGGTGCCGTTCATGGCGTCGGTTTTGTCGGCGTCGCTCGCCATCAGCGAGCAGATCGTAATTGTCGGCCGGCGTGGCGCGGCCGACACGCAGGCGCTGTGGCGCGCGGCGCACCAGCGCTACCGTCCGTTTACGGTGATGGTGCTGGCCGACCCAGCGGAACAGGCGGCCCTGGCGATGCACATGCCGTGGGTCGCGGAGATGAAGATGATCGACAACCGGGCCACCGCGTATGTCTGCCGAGACTTTGCGTGCGATGCGCCGACCACCGATGCGAGTGTGTTGCGATGAGCGGACTTGTGCGAAGCCAGGCGTCGCGTGATGGGGCGTGGCAACGCCTGCAGTTGAATGCGCCGCCGGGTAACCTCCTGTCGCTGGACCTCGTGCGAGCGCTCGGGAAAGCGCTGCATGACCTGCAGTCGACTCCGGGAATCAAGTGGCTGACCATTGAAGGGGCCGGCGACGAGTTCTCGTTCGGCGCGAAAATCCAGGAACACGAGCCGGGACTGATGGCCACCGTGTTACCGGAAACGCATCGTGTGATCCGGCAGGTACTGGAGTTCCCGGCGCCGACGGCGGCGCTCGTGAACGGCCGCTGCCTGGGTGGCGGTTTTGAGCTCGCCCTGGCGTGCGATGACATTCTCGCGACGGATTCGGCGACATTCGGCTTGCCCGAGATTCGGCTGGCGGCATTCCCGCCGGCGGCGGCGGCACTGTTGCCGTTGCGAGTTGGGGCGTCCCGTGCCACCCGCGCCATTGTCACGGGGCAGCTGCAGGCGGCCGGCTACTGGCACGAGGCGGGCCTGCTGTCGATGGTCGCGCCGACCACCAGCTTGATCGAAGCAGCCGGCACCTGGTTCGACACCCATCTCTCTCCCCATTCGTCGGTGGCGCTGTCACACGCGGTCGCGGCGGCTCGGTTGACGCTGCGGGCGCAGGCCGAGCCGGCACTCGAGAAGGCAGAGCGTGACTACCTGAGCGGCTTGCTCAAGACGCACGATGCCGCGGAAGGCGTC
>CAMBHC010000166.1 GCA_945866285.1 Candidatus Sulfopaludibacter sp. SbA3
CACCCACCGGTAGGTAGTGGTAGTAAATTGCCTTCCATACCTCTTCGGGACGGCCATCTTCGCGGGCATAAATACCGCCCATGGTTCCCTGCAACTCGGTGAGCTCGCGGACCATGTCGGTCGCAAGGTCGGCCTTGCACAGGCGTCCCGCTTCGGCCGCGTAATCAGCCAGGTCGGAACGGCCGAAGACTTCGGCGCAAATCCAGCGGGCAAGCGACTCGACGCGGGTGGCCTTCTCCTGGTAGCTGCCGAGCTTCTTATGAAACAGCACGGTACCCAGGCGTTCGGCATACGACGCCAGCGGCTGTTCACGGTCGGCGTCGAAAAAGAAGCGCGCATCGCGCAAGCGCGCGGTCAGCACGCGTTCCATGTTGTGCGCGATCACCTCCGGCTGTTCCGGCTGCATGTTCAGCACGGCCAGGAACACCGGCATCAGCTGGCTCTGGTCCGTATTGACCGGGAAGAAATGCTGATGGTGAATCATGGTCGTCGTCAGCACTTCCTCCGGCAGCTTCAGGAACTCGTCGGCAAAGGTGCCCGACACGACCACGGGATACTCAACCAGGTCCGGCACTTCCTCGAGAATGCCCTGTCCGACCAGCGCGCTGGCAATGCGGCCACCGCGGCGACGCGCTTCGGCATCAAGCTCGCGGGCAATGCGATCGTGCCGCTCGCCGCGCTCGAGCACGACAAAGTTCTCCGCCAACCGCTTGCGGAAGTCGTCGAAGTGCTTCACCTTGATGGCGTGGCCGGCCCGCCCACTCGTGGCCAGGAAGCGATGGCCGTAGGTGTTGGCGCCGGCGCTGATGTCGAGCACGCGCGAATCGCGCGCCGCGGCAGTACGCCCGATGATGAACGGCACGACGCGGCCACCGTACAAATACACAATCCAGCGAATCGGACGGCCAAACGGCAGTTCGCCCTTGCCATCGTCCAGCGTGGCATCCCAGCGCATCTGCTTCGGGAACGACATCGCGCGCAGCACACCCGCGAGCACGTCGGGCAACACATCGATGGCAGCCTTGCCGCGCTGGTGCTTGCGCACGGCAATGTACTCGCCCTTCGGCGTGGTGATGCGCTCGATCTGATCCTCGGCCACGCCCTGCTTCTTGGCAAAGCCTGCGCCGGCCGGCGTCAGCACACCGTCTTTGAAGGCCGCCGCAACGGGCGGTCCCATGAGCAGCTCTTCGAGGTCACTCTGACGGTCGCCGATCTTGCCGGCGTGTGCGATCAGGCGCCGGGGCGTGCTGTAGGTCTGCACCGGCTCGTCGATCGACAGCCGCGCTTCCTTGAGCTTGGCCTCGAGGGCCTGGCCAAGCTGGGCGGTCAGGCCGGGTAGCCAGCTGGCGGGGATTTCTTCAGTGCCAATTTCGAGCAGTAGTTCGCGGTCCACGTCAGGCTCCGGGCTCGGCAACCACGGGCATCTGCTGCGCCGCGTATTCCTTGCAAATCGCGATGGCGAGGTGACGCACGCGCAGGATGTACGCCGTGCGCTCGGTCACGCCCACGCTGCCGCTCGAGTCGAGCAGGTTGAACAGGTGCGAACACTTCAGGCAGTACTCGAGCGCCGGCAGCAGCAAACCGCCCTTGAACAGCTCTTCGCCGAACTTGTAGGTCTCGTCAAACTGCTGGCGGTGAAACGCCGAAAAGCGCTCGCGATCGATCCCGGTGTCCTGGTTGAACGCGTACTTCGACTGCTCCACTTCCTCGCGCATGCGCACGTCGCGATACGACTTGCCGCCACCCCACTCGAGGTCGAACACGTTGTCGACCTTCTGCAGGAACATGGCGATGCGCTCGAGTCCGTAGGTGATCTCCGCGGCAATCGGCGACAGGTCCATGCCGCCCACCTGCTGGAAATAGGTGACCTGCGAAATCTCCATGCCGTCGAGCATCACCTGCCAGCCGATGCCCCAGGCGCCGAGCGTCGGCGACTCCCAGTTGTCTTCTTCAAACCGGATGTCGTGCTGGCGCGGGTTGATGCCGACCGCCTCGAGGCTGTCGAGATAGATCTGCTGGATATCGTCCGGAGACGGCTTCAGGATCACCTGCAACTGGTGGTGCTTGAACAGGCGATTCGGGTTCTGCCCGAAGCGGCCATCATCGGGCCGCCGCGACGGTTGCACGTAGGCCACGCTCCACGGCGTGGGGCCGAGGACGCGCAGCAGCGTTTCGGGATGTGAGGTGCCCGCGCCCACTTCGATGTCGAGGGGCTGCTGAATCAGGCAGCCCTGCGAGGCCCAGAAGTGCTGGAGCTTGAGGATGAGATCCTGGAATGTCACGGGTTTACAAACGCCGCAATTCGTTCAACACGCGAACGGACCGGAGTTCCCTATCGAGGTGCATCGTAATCAGCTTCCGATGAATCAGTTCAATTTCGCGCAGGACGCCGCTGGTCGCGCCCAGTGAGTCCACATCACGCGGAGCGATGCGCCGGACACCATCCAGGAACATCACCGCCCCACTCGACAGCCGCAGGTCCGACGGATAGACGCCCTGCAGCCGCAACAACCAACACTCAAAATACCGGGCCAGCGCCTCGACCGGCGTACCGGTCACCAGTGCCTCGAGCGCCGAAGTGCCCAACCGATACAGCCGTTCGTCGACATCCGCATCCGCCGCCCACTCGTCGAGCAGCTCGGCGAAATAGTGGCTGTAGCCGAGCGCCTCCGGACTGGTCGACGACAACGGTGACCGGACCGGCTCGGCATAGTTCAACGACACCAGCTCGCGCTGCTCCTTCTCGAAGTACGACACGCGCACTTCGGTGAGCGGCTCGAGCGCTGCGCCAAACCGTTTGCGCGACTTTCTCGCATTGGGTGCAACGCCCCGCTTCTTGCCGCGGTCGCGGGTCAGAAAGACCACGATGCGATCGGCTTCGCCCAACTTGTAGGTGCGAAGGACGAGCGCTTCGGCCGTAAAGAGGGGCATCCCGTAGCCACTATTGTACTTCGGAGATGTACTTCGTAGAGGCGGGTCTTTCGACCCGGCGGACGCTTCGTAGAGGTGGGTCTTCAGACCCGCCTAGTGAACCAGATATCGCAGGAAGACCGTGGCCAAGCCCAGGAACGAGGCGAAGCCCACGACGTCGGTAAACGTGGTGATGAACACTGAGGAACCAAGAGCCGGGTCCACCTTCATGGCCTTCAGGCCCAGCGGCACCAGCGTGCCGGCCGTCGCCGCCACGAACATGTTGCAGACCATGGCCATGCCCAGCAGCAACGCCAGCACAGGGTCGTGCTTGGTGGCCCACGCCACTCCGGCGGCCACCACGCCAAGGGCCAGGCCGTTGCTCAGGCCGACCAGGGACTCCTTGATCAAGGCCTTCTTGCCGCTCTCCCAACTGAGCTCGCCCAGGGCCAGCCCCCGGACAATCACGGTCAGGGTCTGGGTGCCGGCATTGCCGCCCATCCCGGCCACGATCGGCATGAACACGGCCAGCGCCGTGACTTGTTCGATGGTGCCCTCAAACAGGGCGACGACCGCGGCGGCCAGGAATGCCGTCACGAGGTTGGCCAGCAGCCAGGGCAGGCGCTTCTTGAAGGCTTCCCCGGCCGGCGTGGTGACACGCTCGTCACCCGAGACCCCGGCCAGGCGCAACAGGTCTTCGCTCGCCTCGTCCTTGATGACGTCGATCACGTCGTCCACAGTGACGACGCCGACGAGCTTGTTCTCTTCGTCAACCACCGGCACGGCCAACAGGTTGTACGAAGCTACCTGCCGCGCGACTTCCTCCTGGTCGGTATCAACGCGGACGCTCGTGACCTCGGGGGTCATGATGCGCTTGAGCGGCGTCTCCGGCGAGACCAGCAACAGGCGGCGCAGTGACGTGACACCCACCAGATGGCGCCGCGTGTCGACGACGTAGAGGTAGAACACCATCTCAACGTCGCGGGAGCCTTGCAGGGCGGTAATGGCCTCGCCCACCGTGAGGTCTTCGCTCAGCGCAAAGACCTGAGGGTTCATGATGCGGCCGGCCGTCTGCTCGCCGTATTCGAGCAGGCTCTCGACCTGGCCCGATTCACGGCGCCGCATCAATTCCAGAACTTCGGTGGACAGCTCTTCAGGCAGGTAATCGATCAACGCCGCCGCGTCATCCGACGGAATTTCCTGCAGCAGCCTGGCGATCTCCTCGGCCGAGCGGCCGGTCAGCAGCTTGGCGCCCTCTTCGGGCCCCATCTCGCTGACCGTTTCCATGGCCAAACGGCCGCTACGCTCAACGAGCAGAGAAAACACGGCCTGGCGCTCGGTGTCGTGCAGCGAGCCGAAGACCGAGGCGAGGTCGGCAGGGTGTTGCTTCTGAAGCAGGTTCAGCAGGTTAGCCGTCGCGCCAATGCGGAGCAACCGCTTGACGGAGTCGAGAACGACGTCGATTCGGCGGGACATGGCCATGCGATCGAAAGATGTTAACCCTTCTTGCGACGCGAGGGCAGCCCAAGTGAGTCGAGCATGCGCTCGTCCTCGCGCCACCCTTCGCGAACCTTGACGTGCAGATCAAGGTAGACCCGCGCGTCAAAGAAGGTCTCGAGCTCCTTGCGGGCCGCGGTACCGATCTCCTTGATACGTGAGCCGGCGCGGCCGACCAGGATCGGCTTCTGGCTCTCGCGGTCAACCAGGATGGTGCAGAAGAGACGCATCAGGCCCTTCGCATCGGCCTCTTCGAACTTGTCGACCACCACGGCCGTTGAGAACGGGAGCTCGTCACGGGTCTGTTGCAAGACTTGTTCGCGGATGAGTTCAGCCACGAAGAACCGCTCGGGCTGGTCGGTGAGGTAGTCCTCCGGATAGATCGGGTCGCCCTCAGGCAAGTGCGAGAGCAGCACCTTCTCCAGACGATCCACGTTCTCGCCGGTCAGCGCCGAAATCGGCACCAGGTCCGCAAAGCCCACTTCCTTGTCATACTCCGCCAGGCGTGGCAACAGTGATCCCTTGTCCGCGATATCGACCTTGTTCAACACGAGGACCCGCGGCACGTTCGACTTGCGGATCACGTCCATCAGGAAGTCGTCGCCGCCACCGCCGGGTTCGCTGCCATCGACGACCACGGCAATGACGTCGACTTCCTTCAGCGTGTCGAGCGCAGCGTCGACCATGCGGACGTTCAGGCGATGCAGCGGTTTGTGCACCCCGGGGGTATCGAGGAACACCACCTGGCCTTCCGGGAACTGGCGGACACCGACAATCCGATTCCGGGTGGTTTGCGGCTTGTCCGACACGATCGCCAGCTTCTGTCCGACCAGCTTGTTGAGCAGGGTGGACTTCCCTGCGTTCGGCCGGCCGACCAGCGCGACGAAGCCGGCCTTCAACGTCCTGCCTCGGTGGACGCGTCGTCATCCTGCCGGCGCAAGCGCACCCGCGTGATCCGGCGCTGCTCCGTCTCGAGAATCTCGACGTCGAGGCCATCGAGGTCGAAATGCTCGCCGACGGCCGGCACCCGGCCCAGCCGGGACAGCAGGAACCCGCCGACCGTCTCGAAGCCCTGGCCCTCGATCGTCACCTTCATCAGGTTTGCCATCTCTTCCACATGCACGCTGCCACTGAACACAAACCGGCCCCCGCCTTCGTCGATGATGCGCTCGATCTCCACGTCGTACTCGTCGCGGATCTCGCCGACGATTTCCTCAAGCAAGTCCTCCACCGTCACGAGGCCGGCGGTGCCGCCGTACTCGTCAACGACGATGGCGCTCTGCAGACGCTTGCGCTGAAACTCCTTCAGCAGCTCCGGCACGCGCTTGGTCTCCGGCACGAAGTGCGCCTGCCGCGTGAACGGCGCGATCGGCCCGGAGGTCGGCGCGTTGCGCATGATCAGGTCCTTCAGAAATACGAAGCCCACCACGTTGTCGAGCGTCTCGTTGAAGACCGGAATCCGTGAATACTGCTGCTCGCGAAACAGCGCATACAGCTGCTCGATGGTCGCGTCCTGGTCGATGCCGATGATGTCGGGCCGCGGCGTCATCACCTCGCGGACCATGGTCTCGCGAAAGTCAGCGAGGTTGCGCAGTAACTCGCGGGCCTGGCCATCCTGCGCCGCCTCAACCTCCGCCTGCACCGGTGTCATCGCCTCGGCGGGAGCCGGATCCGAGTGGCCGTTGCCGTGGCCCGGGCGTTCCTTCCGGCGACTCATACCCAATCGCAGCAGGGCCGCGGTCAGCGGCCGCAGCGTCTTGGCGACCACGTCGAACGACGGCAACAGGACATCAAGCACCCGTTCCGGATCCCGGCGCACGATCAGCAGGGGGATGAAGTGTTCGCAGCTGACGGTGATCCCGATCACCGAGAGCACGAGGATTGGAAATCCCGTGGGATCGACGTGCGTCACGCGCGCCAGCAGCGCCGTGGCCAGCACGGTGATGATCGCGAACAGGAT
>CAMBHC010000167.1 GCA_945866285.1 Candidatus Sulfopaludibacter sp. SbA3
CGACGATTGCGTTTGCCGGGATCCTGGCCGCAGGCCTCGCGATGGCGTCCGTCCTCGGCCTCATCTTCTTTGTGCTCAAGCTGGTGATGTGGACGGTCTTCCTGCCGTTCCGCATCCTCTCCAAGCTGCTGTGGATTCCGTTCGGCCTCGTGACGGGCGCCATCGGTCTCGCCGCCGGCGCGGCGCTATTGCCCATCCTGCTCCTCGTCGGTGGGGTTGTCGCCATCGTTGGCCTGGTTGCGGCGGTCATCGCCCTACTCATTCCCGCGATCCCGTTCGTGCTCCTCGGCTTGGTGGTGTGGGCATTCATGCGCCGCCAGCCCGCTGCCGTCGTCTCGTAGAGGCGGGTCTTCAGACCCGCCTTCTGCGCAGGCGAGTCTCAAGACTCGCCTCTACCTGTATGATGCCCGCCGATGGAGACCCCGCTCACTCCCCTTGAATTCATGCGCCGCGCGCGGCGCCTGTACGCCCATCGCGAAGCCGTCGTCGATGGCGCCGATCGTTGGACGTACGGCGAGTTTTTCGATCGCTGCGACCGCTGGTCCTCGGCCTTGCAGGAGCTTGGGGTGAAACAGGGCGACCGCGTAGCCTACATCGCACCGAACACCCACGCACAGCTCGAGTCGTTCTACGCGGTGCCGCAACTGGGCGCGGTACTGGTGCCGATCAACTTCCGACTCGTCGCCGACGACTTCCGCTACATGATTCAGCACAGCGGCGCGACGGTCGTCTGCGTGTCGGCTGAGTACCTTGACGCCGTGGACTCGATTCGTGCCGACTTGAAGTCGGTCAAGCATTTCGTGGCGCTCGATACGATCCACCCGAGCTGGCTCAGCTATGAAGAGTTGCTGGCGGAGGTCTCGGCCGATTTCGTCCGGCCAGCGATTGCCGAGAACGACCTGCTCACCATTAACTACACCAGCGGCACCACCTCGCGGCCCAAGGGCGTGATGATCACGCACCGCAATGCGTGGGTGAACTGCGTGGGTATGCTCGCGCACACTCCGATGACGCCGGCCGACACGTATCTGTGGACGCTGCCAATGTTCCATGCCAACGGCTGGACGTTCACCTGGACGGTGACGGCCGCCGGCGGGCGGCATATCTGCCTGCCGAAGTTCGATGTGCCCACGGTGTTTCGCGTGGCGAAGGCCGAGCGGGTCACGCGGCTCTGCGCGGCGCCGACGGTGTTGATCATGCTGGCCCACGCGCCGGCGGAGGCCAGGCAAGGCGCGCCCCGCGGCGTCGGCGTGATGACGGCGGGAGCGCCTCCGGCCGCGGTGACGATTCAGCGTATTGAGGACGAACTGGGTTGGGTGATCACGCAGATGTACGGCCTCACCGAGACCGCGCCGGCGATCAGCATCTGCGAACCGCTCCCAGAACACGCCGCACTGTCAGGTGAGGACCGCGCGCGGATCAAGGCGCGGCAGGGCGTCGAGCTGATCACCTCTGGCGAGTTGCGCGTCGTCGACGACAAGGGAGACGAAGTACCCGCCGACGGGACGACGGCCGGCGAAATCGTCGCTCGCGGCAACGTGATCATGGCCGGCTATTACAACGATCCCGACGCCACCGAGAAATGCATGGGCGACGGCTGGTTTCACACCGGCGACGCCGCGGTGGTGCATCCTGACGGCTACGTACAGATCACCGATCGGCTGAAGGACGTGATCATCAGCGGCGGCGAGAACATTTCATCGGTGGAAGTCGAGGCGATGCTGCTGCGGCACGAGGCGATCCAGGAAGTGGCGGTAGTTGGGTTGCCGGACGAGAAGTGGGGCGAGTCGCCGCACGCGTTTGTTGTCTTCAAGAGCGGCCAGTCGGCGACGCCGGAGGTACTGCGCGTGTTCTGTCGCGCCAGCATGGCGCACTTCAAGGTGCCGCATGGCTTCACCCCGGTGACGGAGCTGCCCAAGACGGCGACCGGCAAGATTCAGAAGTTCGTGCTACGCAAGGGCCGGCCGAACATCACGGCCCAGTAGCGCGCAGTGACCGCGGCTGGCCCCGCCGAAGCCTAGGCGAAGGCGGGCGCCTCGGTGTGGAACGCGGTGTCGCGCTGATAGGAATCGGCGGCGCGCAACAGCGTGGCTTCGTCGAACATCCGGCCGGTCAGCTGGAAGCCAATGGGCAGGCGGTCCGCGGAGAATCCGCACGGCACGCTGATCGCCGGCAGGCCGGTCAGGTTCGCGCTCACCGTGAAGATGTCGTTGAGATACATCTGGATCGGGTCGCTGGTCTTCTCGCCGAGCTTGAACGCCGGCGTCGGCGTCGTGGGCGTCGCCACCACGTCAACCGAGGCGAACACGTGCTCGAAGTCGCGGCGCAGCAGCGTGCGCACCTGCTGCGCCTTCAGGTAATAGGCGTCGTAGTAGCCGGCGCTCAGGACGTACGTTCCGAGCATGATGCGCCGCTTCACTTCCGCGCCGAAGCCCTCGTCGCGCGACCGCTCGTACATGGTCAGCAGCGTGTCATCTTTTTCGATCGTCGTACGATGGCCGTAGCGAACGCCGTCGTAGCGCGCCAGGTTGGACGAGGCCTCGGCCGTGGCGATCAGGTAATAGACCGGGATGCCGTAACCGGCATGCGGCAACTCGATGTCCACCAGCGTGGCGCCACGCGCGGCCAGCGATTTCATGGCTTCGTGGAAGGCCGCGAGCACCGGCGCATCAACGCCTTCGCCCAGGAACGCCTTGGGCACGCCGATGCGCAGGCCCTTGACCTCGCCGGTGAGGGACGCGAGCAGATCCGGCATGGCTTCGGTTGATGAAGTGGCGTCGTGAGCATCGTGGCCGCCGATCACCTGGAACGCCAGCGCGGCGTCCTCCACGGTGCACGAGAACGGACCAATCTGATCGAGCGACGAAGCAAACGCCATGAGGCCGTAGCGCGAGACGCGGCCATAGGTCGGCTTTAAGCCGACGATGCCGCACAGCGCGGCCGGCTGACGAATGGAGCCGCCGGTGTCGGAGCCGAGCGCGAGTGGCACCATGCGGCCGGCGACGGCGGCGGCCGAGCCACCGCTGGATCCGCCAGGCGTGCGGTCGAGATCCCACGGGTTCTTGGTCGGCCCGAGCGCCGAGTTTTCCGTGGACGAGCCCATCGCGAACTCGTCGAGGTTGGTCTTGCCCAGCATCACGGCGCCGGCGGCTTCGAGCCGCGCGACCACGGTGGCGCTGTAGGGCGGCACGAAGCCGCGCAGGATTTTCGACGACGCGGTCGTCGGCACGCCGGCCGTGCACATGTTGTCTTTGATCGCGACCGGCACACCGTGCAGGGGCCCCAGCGGCTTGCCGGCACGCTGATGCACATCAAGCGCACGGGCGCGGTCGAGCGCGCGCTCCGCGGTGACCGTGTTGAACGCGCTCACTTTCGGCTCGATCGCCTTGATGCGATCGAGATGGGCTTCGCACACCGCCACCGCGGTGGTGTCGCCGCCGGCGATCTGCCTGGCTAGCTCGCTCGCACTCATCCGATCACCCGCGGCACCTTGAAGAGACCGGCCTCGCGAGCCGCGTCCGGGGCGTTGGCCAGGAGATCTTCACGCGACAGAGACGGCCGCAGCGCATCCTCGCGATCAACCGGGCGATTCAGCACGTGGGAGGTCGGGGGCACACCGGTCGTGTCGAGCGAGTTGATCTGCTCAACGTAGGTGAGGATGCCGCCCAACTGACGGGTGAACAGTTCCAGTTCGTCGGCGGTGAGCTCAAGGCGAGCCAACTCCGCGACCCGCTGCACATCTTTCTGGGTGAGGGTAGACACGTTGGAAAAATTATAGTGCCTAGGGCGCCTGGAGTGCCACGAGTTCCCCCTCGTCCAGCAGCCAACACTCGCCTGAAAAGCCGCTGGCCCTCACTTGCGCGCGCAGTGCCGGCAGGGCGGTCGCGCGGTCGTAGCGAATCGACAGGTGATAGAGGACGAGCGTCTTGACCTGCGCGAGCCGGCCGACCTCGAGCGCCTCCTCGGTGGTGGCGTGGATCGGGTACTTGCGGTCCGACTCCTCGAGAAACGTCGCGTCGTGCACCAGGAGATCGGCACCGGCGACCAGCGACGGATCGATGGGCATGGCATCTCCCGAGTGGGCGAACCGCACGTGCTGGACCTCTTCGAGCAACGCCTCGCGCCGCCCGTCGCGGGCCGCCGCTTCCACCTCGGCCTGGCTCATCGACGCGAACTCCGGCTTGAGGCGTCGCTTCGTCTCGACGACCCGATACCCAAGGGCGGGCTCGTCGGGGACGTGCCGTACGGAGAACGCTTCGAGCGTCCGACCCTTGCCGAGCGGCATTGACGTCCCCGGGGTGGCGGCAATCCAGGTCAGTGGAAACACCACATCCGCATAGGAAGTGCCCAGCAGATCGCGGGCGGCCTGGACCCCCCGGGAGTGCTCTGGATAGAGGATGGTCAGCGGCTTCTCGTTGGCTCCCTTGCCGAACCGGCGGGCGCCGATCAGCCCGGGGAGCCCGAGCACATGGTCGGAGTGACCATGGCTGATGGCCAGCACCGACGGCGAGAAGACGTTCGGTCCCAGGGCGAGTTGCAGGCCTTCTCCGGCATCGATCAGTAATTGAAGGGGGCGGTGCCAAAACCAGTTCGAATACATCCCCCGGCTGAAACCCCTGACGTCATCGAGCATTTGACCCATTGTGACCCGAGCAGCGATTGCCACCATCTCTGACTTGGGCGTTTGTACCGATTCGTTTTTTCTACGTGTTCGAGGGCCTTCCACACATGAACTTGAAATCGCTGTCAGCCACACCGTCTATCCGGCCAGCTCATCTATTCGCCTTTTGTTCGTTGCTGCTGCCGGTGGCGTTGGTGGTGGCCTGTGGCGGCAGTGCCGGTCCGGCTGCTCCCGCGGGCGGCCCCGGTGGTGGCATGCCGCCGATGCCGGTCGAGGCCATCACGCTGGTCAATAAGCCAGTGGAGCAGGTGAGCGAGTTCGTGGCGTCGCTCAAGTCGCGGCGTTCGAGCACCATCCAGCCGCAGGCCGAGGGCTATCTCACCCGCATCGCGGTGCGGTCGGGTGAGCGCGTGTCGGCCGGCGCGTTGCTGTTTGAGATCGACTCGGCGCCTGAGCAGGCCGCCCTGGCGTCGCTGCAGTCCATGCGCCCCATGCGCGAGGCCGAATTGTCGTACGCGCAACAGCAGGTCGCCCGTAACAAGGCGCTGCTCGAGGCGGGCGCGGTGAGCCAACGCGAAGTAGAACAGTTCGAGACCACCGTGCGGACGACGGAAGCGCAGATCAAGGTGCTGGATGAACAGATCAAGCAGCAGCGCAGCATGCTCGGCTATTACCGGGTGACCGCGCCCAGCGCCGGTATCGTCGGCGACATTCGCGTCGTCGTGGGGGACCGGGTCACCAGGAGCAGCATGCTCACGACCGTAGACGAGAATGACGTGCTCGAGGTGTACATCAGCGTGCCCGTGCAGCAGGCGCCGCAGCTGAAGGTGGGGCTGCCGGTGCGCCTGGTGGATGACCGCGGGCAGTTAATCGCGACCAACAAGATCGACTTCGTGTCGCCCAACGTCGATCCGGCAACCCAGACGGTGCTGGCAAAGGCGCAGTTGGTCGAGGGGCGCGGCCAGTTCCGCGCCGACCAGTTCGTGCGCGCGCGGATCGTGTGGTCCGAGGCGCCGGGCCTGACCGTTCCGGTCACCGGCGTGCTTCGCATCAACGGTCAGTACTTCGTGTTCGTTGCTGAAAAGGGCGGCCCAGGCACGGTGGCGAAGCAGAAGCCCGTCGACCTCGGCGTGATCATCGGCAACGACTACGTTGTGCGCAGCGGCCTGGTGCCCGGCGAACAGTTGATCGTGTCGGGCTTGCAGAAGATCGGCGCCGGCGCACCCGTACAAGTCGGCGCCGCGCGGCCTGCTGAAAAGAAGGCGTCCTAGTCATGCTGGCTGACGTCTTTATCCGGAGGCCCGTCCTCTCGACGGTCTGCTCGCTGCTGATCATTCTCGCGGGAGCGGTGTCGATTCCGACGCTGCCCATTGCGCGCTATCCCGATCTGGCGCCGCCGGCGGTGACGGTCACGGCGTACTACACCGGCGCCAACGCGCAGACGGTGGAGAGCGCGGTGACCACGCCGCTCGAGCAGGCCATCAACGGTGTCGAGGGGATGACCTACATCACCTCGTCCAGCACCAACAGCGGTTTCAGCACCATCACCGTGACGTTCGACGTCGATCGCGACCAGGACCTGGCGGCGGTCGATGTGCAGAACCGCGTCAACACGGCACTCGGCCGCATGCCAGCCGAAGTGCGCACCAATGGCATCTCGGTCACCAAGGTCACGGCCGGTTTCATGGGTGGTCTTGGGTTCTTTTCGAAAGACAACCGCTAC
>CAMBHC010000168.1 GCA_945866285.1 Candidatus Sulfopaludibacter sp. SbA3
GGCAGGGCTGGACCGTCGTTTCGGAAGAGCTCGGCGAGTTCATCGAGATCCTGCCACCGCAGAAACGCGTCGGCGAGCATTGGTACCAAGGCACGGCCGACGCTGTCTACCAGAACCTTTACTCCATCATTCGCGAAGCGCCGAAGTACGTCGTCGTGCTGGCCGGCGATCACGTCTACAAGATGGATTACCAGAAGATGCTGCGGTTCCACCAGGAAACGGCCGCCGAGGTCACGCTTGCCGCCATCGAAGTGCCGCTCGAAGATGGACCGCGATTCGGCATCGTCGCCGTGGACGAGTCGGACCGGGTGACCGGATTCCAGGAGAAGCCGGCGCAGCCACCGGCGATGCCGGGCTTTCCGCACCTGGCGCTGGCCTCGATGGGCATCTACGTATTCAACAGCGACGTGCTGATTCGGGCACTCGATGCCGACGCGGCCGATCCGTCCAGCGGCCACGACTTCGGAAAGAACATCATTCCGGCGTTGATCAGCGAGGGCCGGACGTTCGCCTACGCGTTTTACGACGAGAACAAGAAGGCGGCGAAGTACTGGCGCGATGTCGGGACGCTTGACGCGTACTACGAAGCGCAGATGGACCTGTGCCACGTCAGTCCCGAGTTCAACATGTACGACCCGGAGTGGCCGCTGCGCACCTACATGCCGCAGGCGCCGCCGGCGAAGTTCGTGTTCGCCGAAGACTGGCGGCGGGGCGAGGCCCAGGACTCCCTGATCTCGCAGGGCTGTATCATCTCTGGCAGCCGCATTCACGGCAGTATCCTGTGCCCGAACGTGCGCGTGCACAGCTTTTGCAGCATCGAACAGGCGATCCTGATGCCGGGCGTGAAGGTGGGTCGCCACGCCCGCATCCGCAAGGCGATTATCGATCGCGACGTCGACATCCCACGCGGCGCGATGATCGGCTTCAATGCCGAAGAGGATCGGCGCCGTCACACCGTCTCAGAAAACGGTGTCGTCGTGGTGGCGTTGGGCGAAGACCCGTACGTCGCGGCGATCACCGAAGAAGCGCTACGGCTTGAACACGAAGCCGATCGACGCGGATAGATCAGGGATCAGGGATGAACATAGGTAATATTCGCGGACGAGAGATTCTCGACTCGCGAGGAAATCCAACGGTGGAAGTGGACGTCACGCTGGACGGCGGGGCGCGTGGGCGCGCCGGCGTCCCATCTGGCGCTTCCACAGGCGAGCGCGAGGCACTCGAACTGCGCGACGGCGACAAGTCGCGCTATCTCGGTAAAGGCGTCCGCAACGCGGTAGCGAACATCAACACCGAGATTCGCACCGCCATCCAGGGCAAGACCTTCACGCAGCGATCGCTTGATGAAGCGATGATTGCGCTCGACGGCACAAGCAACAGGGGCCGCCTTGGCGCCAACGCCATGCTTGGCGTATCAATGGCTGCGCTCAAGGCCGAGGCGGCGCGCGCCGGCAAGCCGCTCTACGCGCACATCGCCGACCTGGCCGGCAATACCTCGGGCTACACCTTGCCCGTGCCGATGATGAACATCCTGAACGGCGGCGCGCACGCCGACTCGAACGTGGACTTCCAGGAGTTCATGGTCATGCCGATCGGCTTCCCGACGTTCGGCGAGGCCCTGCGCGTCGGCGCGGAGATCTTCCACGCGCTGCGCTCGATCCTCAAGAGCCGCGGCCTCGCCACCGGCGTCGGCGACGAGGGCGGGTTCGCGCCGAGCCTGAAGTCGAATCGCGAAGCGCTGGAGCTGGTGCTCGAGGCCGTCGGCAAGGCCGGCGCGAAGGCGGGCGACAACGTTTTCCTGGCGCTGGATGTCGCGGCGAGCGAATTCTGGAGTGGTCACGGATACGAATTCAAGAAGTCGGGCGAACCAGCCCGCGATTCGCACGGCATGGTGGACCTCTACGTCGACTGGTGCCGGCAGTACCCCATCATCTCGATTGAAGACGGCTGCGCCGAGCAGGACTGGCACGGCTGGAAGCTGCTGACCAAGGCGCTCGGCGACAAGGTGCAGCTGGTCGGCGACGATGTGTTCGTGACGAACCCGGCGATCCTGAAGAAGGGCATCGCGGAAGGCGTCGGCAACGCACTGCTGGTGAAGGTCAACCAGATCGGCACGGTCACCGAGACGCTGGATGCCATGGCCATCGCCGCGGCCGCCGGCTATCGTTGCGTCGCGTCGCACCGCTCGGGCGAGACCGAAGACTCGACCATTGCCGACCTCGCGGTCGGCACCGCGGCCGGCCAGATCAAGACCGGCTCCGCATCACGCAGCGACCGCGTCGCCAAATACAATCAACTGCTTCGAATCGAAGAAGAGCTGGGCAGCGCGGCCAGGTACGCCGGACGATCCGCCATCAAGCAACTCCATGCATAAGCTCGTTCTCATTCGTCACGGCGAATCGACCTGGAATAAGGAAAACCGCTTCACCGGCTGGACCGACGTTGACCTGAGCGACAAGGGCCGCGAAGAAGCGCGGGCCGCAGGACAACTGCTGAAGCACGAAGGCTACGGCTTCGACCTGGTGTTCACGTCGCTGCTGAAGCGCGCCATCCGCACCAGCAACATCGTGCTCGATGAACTCGACCAGCTGTGGCTGCCGGTGCAGCGCAGTTGGCGGTTGAACGAGCGCCACTACGGCGCGTTACAGGGATTGAACAAGGCCGAGACCGCGGCGAAGCATGGCGACGACCAGGTGAAGGCCTGGCGGCGGGCCTACGACATTCCGCCGCCGCCGCTGACCGCCGACGACCCACGAAGCCCGGCGCGCGACCCGCGCTACAAGATCCTGACCGCCTCGGAATTACCGCTCACCGAGTCCCTCAAGGACACGGTGGCGCGCTTCCTGCCGTACTGGCACGAAGCGATCGCGCCCGCCATCAGCTCGGGCCAGCGCGTCATTATCGCCGCCCACGGCAACTCATTACGCGCGTTGGTGAAGTATCTGGACGGGATCTCCGACTCGGCCATCGTCGAGCTGAACATCCCGACCGGGATTCCACTTGTTTACGAGTTGGACGCGACCTTGAAGCCGCTCAAGAGCTACTACCTGGGCGACGCCGAAGCCGCCAGGAAGGCGGCCGCGGCCGTCGCTGCCCAGGGAACGGCGATCAGTTCGCCTCTTCGACCTTGACCTCTTCCGCCGCGATCCGCAGGGACCGGAGGAAGCGGCGATCGTTCACCGTCATGTCGAATCTCCTGCGCGGCACCAGGGCCTTCGAGGTGGACACGGTAGCCGGCACGGCGGCGCCCACGATCTGGGGCTGCCCGCGATTCACAAAACCGACAACGGCCTCGAGATTCACCTTCATCTCGTAACCGGCCGCACGTGCCCGCTCGCGGCACGCTTCAACTTCGGCACTCCCGGAAACCGCGGCGGCAATGGAGTCGGCCAGCTGTCGCGCGAACCGGTTTACCACGTCATCCATAGGATGGCTCCCTTCCGTGGGGGCGAACCTCCAAGTTCACCCGCATTTCGCCAATCGGCTGGGACCGTCGGCATTGGCCGATGCGTAGCCCACCTGGCGGCGGGCGGACAGCGGCGAAAAGTCGTCATTCGGTGGGACGATTCAGTAGGGAAATTCCACGGCATTTTATGCAGGGGTTGGGGGTCTGTCAAGGGCAGAACGCTATAGGTTGTGTTTTTCCTGTGACTTGGGGCTCGGCGGCCTCGCCGCCTCGTAGGGTGGAGGGGAGAGGGCTTCCCCACGAGGCGCAAAGCGCTCGCGCCCCGCTACAATCGCTGCATGCGCTACTACGCCGACCCACACGACTTGGGAGGCTTCGACGCCGAAACCGACCTCACCTACCCCGGCGAGTTCCCGTTCACCCGCGGCATCCAGCCAACCATGTATCGCGGGCGACTGTGGACCATGAGGCAGTACGCCGGGTTTGGGACGGCGGCGGAGTCGAACCAACGGTATCGGTATCTCTTGTCGCAGGGAGTAAACGGGCTGAGCGTGGCGTTCGATCTGCCGACGCAGATTGGCTACGACTCGGATCACCCGCTGGCGGCCGGCGAAGTCGGTCGCGTCGGTGTCGCGATCGATTCGATCGAGGACATGGCCACGCTGTTCGACGGGATTCCGCTCGACAAAGTATCGACGTCGATGACGATCAACGCGACGTCGATCATCCTGCTGGCGTTGTATGTCGCGGTCGGCAAGCGCCAGGGCGTGGCGCCGAAGCAACTGTCGGGCACGATTCAGAACGACATCCTCAAGGAATACATCGCGCGCGGCACTTACATCTACCCGCCCCACCCGTCCCTGCGCATCGTCACGGATATATTTGCGTACTGTGAGCAGAATGTGCCGCAGTGGAACACGATCTCGATCAGCGGGTACCACATTCGCGAGGCGGGCTCGACGGCGGTGCAGGAGGTGGCATTCACTTTTGCCAACGCCATTGCCTACGTGCAGGCGGCGATCGATGCCGGCCTGGACGTCAACTCGTTCGGCCAGCGGCTGTCGTTTTTCTTTAACGCGCACAATGACTTCCTGGAAGAGGTCGCCAAGTTCCGGGCGGCACGAAGGCTGTGGGCACGCATCATGAAGGACCGCTTTGGCGCGACGAATCCGCGCGCGCAGCAGTTGCGATTCCACACGCAGACCGCGGGCAGCACGCTGACCGCGCAGCAGCCCGACAACAACATCGTCCGCGTCGCCGTGCAGGCGTTGTCGGCGGTGCTGGGCGGCACGCAGTCGCTACACACCAACGGCCGTGACGAGGCGCTGGCGCTCCCCACCGAGAATGCCGCCCGCATTGCCTTGCGCACGCAGCAAATCATCGGCTTCGAGTCGGGCGTCGCCAACACGGTCGACCCGTTTGCCGGCTCGTATCACATCGAGAAGCTGACCAACGAGATCGAGAGCGGCGCGCGCGAGTTGATCGCCCGCATCGAGGGTGTCGGCGGCACGCTGGCCGCCATCGAAGCCGGCTACATCCAACGGCAGGTGCAGGAGTCGGCCTACAAGGCGCAGCTCGCCATCGACGCGGGCGAGGCCGTAGTAGTGGGCGTCAATCGCTACCAGACCGAGGACAAGTCCACGATTGAAGTCTTCCAGGTGGATCCCGAGCTCGAGGCACAGCAGATACAGCGGACCCGCCAAGTGCGCCAATCGCGCGATCAGGGGCGTTGGCAGGCGGCCTTGGACGAGGTCGCCCGGGCCGCGCGGTCAACCGACAACCTGGTCCCTGCCGTCGTCGCCGCCGTTGAGTCGCATGCCACGGTGGGCGAGATTGCCGATACACTGCGTGGCGTGTTTGGTGAGTACCGCGAAGTTAGTCTCGATTGAGACGGTGTCAGACACCATGCCAGAATCTGCGTACCCGGCATGAGTTCCCTTCACAGGTCCGCAGATATTGGCATGGTGTCTGACACCTTACTCTCGGTCGAAGGCCTCACGACGGTGTTCGACGTCAAGCCGCGGTCCGTCGTGGCCGTGAACGACGTGTCGTTCGAGATTCGCAAGGGCGAGACACTGGGCCTGGTTGGCGAATCTGGCAGCGGCAAGTCGGTCACCGCGTTCTCGATCATCGGACTGCTGCAGCCGCCTGGTCGCGTCGCCGGTGGCCGCGTCATGTTCCAGGGGCGCGACCTGACCCAGCTCCCCGAACCAGAAATGCGCCGAGTTCGCGGCGCCGGTATTGGGTTCGTCTTCCAGGAGCCCATGGCGGCGCTCAACCCGGTGATGCGGGTCGGCGCACACATCGCCGAAGCCCTGCTGGCCCATGGACTCGCCTCGAAAGCCGATGCGCGCAGCCAGGCTGTCGAGTTGCTGCGGGCCGTGAAGATTACCGATCCCGAAAAGCGCGTGGACGACTACCCGCATCAGTTGTCGGGCGGCATGCGCCAGCGCGTGATGATGGCAGTGGCGTTGGCTTGCAAACCACCGCTGCTGATCGCCGACGAACCCACGACCGCTCTCGATGTCACCGTCCAGGCGCAAGTGCTCGAGTTGCTGCGTGACATGAAGAAGCAGTTCAACTTGTCGCTATTGCTCATCACCCACGACCTGGGCGTGATCGCGGAAACCGCGGACCGCGTCGCGGTGATGTACGCCGGGCGCATTGTCGAGCAAGGCACGGTGCGCGAAATCTTTCACCAGCCGAAGCATCCATACACGCGCGGCCTGCTGGCCTCGATCCCCGGCGGCGCCGCCGGGTCGCGATTGCAAGCGATTGACGGCACGGTACCTAACCTGGCGGCGCTGCCCACGGGCTGCTCATTTGCGCCGCGCTGCAGCGACCGCATGGACGTGTGTATAACCGCGTTTCCGCCAACGACAGGCGGGTCCGAAGACCCGCCTCTACGTGGAGGCAACCCTTCAGGGT